>NZ_JBPPZG010000182.1:0-7928 GCF_051918545.1 Pseudogracilibacillus amylolyticus (SeqCode)
GATGGAATTATTAAGTGTCGCCATGTTGATTGTCATTTCTACTTTTGCGTTAGATTTTATTCATTCGGATCGCAGTATTTTTAAAATCGTCGATTTGGATGAAGCCTGGTCCTTCCTGCAAGTTGCACAAGGGAAAACACTTTCTAATAAATTGGTTCGTGCAGGACGTGCCATGAATGCTGGTGTCTACTTTGTTACCCAGAATGCAGATGATCTAACCGACGAAAAATTAAAAAATAATATCGGTGTGAAGTTTGCTTTCCGTTCCAGGGATATGACAGAAATTAAGAAAACTCTTCAATTCTTTGGTGTAGATTCGGAAGATGAATCGAATCAACGACGCTTACGAGAATTAGAAAACGGTCAATGTTTAATTCAAGACTTATATGGACGTGTCGGAATTATTCAAGTTCATCCTGTCTTTGAAGATTTATTTCATGCTTTTGATACGCGTCCACCGACACAGGAGAAGAAAGGTGGCGATTAATTTGAACAAACAAAAATGGAAAAAGATTGTCTTAACGGTGGTACTTATTGGTACTGCCGTTTTTCTATGTCTTCTTTTACTTGGAACATTTGCCCAAGCTGCTGGATTAGTTGATGATACGGTATCGGAAGACAATCTGTATTCCAAATACCCACTTGACCATTACCAACTCGATTTTTATGTGGACACAGGTTGGGATTGGCTGCCATGGAACTGGAACGATGGAATAGGAAAACAAGTCATGTATGGGCTCTATACGATTACAAATTTTATCTGGATTATTAGCTTGTATTTGTCTAATGCAACAGGCTATTTAATCCAACAAGCTTATTCTCTCGATTTCATTTCACAAACGGCAGACGCTATCGGGAAAAACATGCAGACATTAGCTGGGATAACGGCAAGTGGTTTCAGTAGTTCGGGTTTTTATGTAGGTTTCTTGCTTCTTTTCATTTTAGTGATTGGAATTTACGTGGCATATACAGGATTAATGAAACGGGAAACGACAAAAGCCATTCGGGCGCTCCTAAACTTTTTAGTCGTGTTTATTTTGTCGGCTTCTTTTATTGCCTATGCCCCAACGTATATTGCTAAAATTAATGACTTTTCGGCAGATATTAGTCAAGCTAGTTTAGATTTAGGTACTAAAATCTTGATGCCGAATTCGAGTAGCCAAGGAAAAGATAGTGTCGATATGATACGGAATAACCTCTTTTCTATTCAAGTGGAACAGCCGTGGATGCTATTACAATTTGATGATTCGGATAAAGAAACGATTGGCGAAGAACGTGTTGAAAGCTTAGTTTCTATCAATCCTGATACGAATAACGGGAAAGATCGTGAAGATGCTGTCAAAGCAGAAATTGAAGATCACGACAATAAAAATTTAACGATTACGAAGACCACTACACGTTTAGGAATGGTCTTCTTTTTATTTCTATTTAATATTGGAATATCCATTTTCGTGTTTCTTCTATCGGGCATTATGATTTTCTCGCAAATTCTGTTTATTATCTATGCCATGTTCTTACCCATCAGTTTTTTACTGTCGATGATACCCACCTTTGAAAACATGGGAAAACAGGCAATTATGAAATTATTTAATGTGATTATGCTTCGAGCAGGAATTACATTGATTATTACAATTGCCTTTAGCATTTCATCCATGCTTTACAGTTTAACAACGAGTTATCCGTTTTTCTTGATTGCTTTTTTACAGATCGTGACGTTCGCAGGCATTTACATGAAACTCGGTGACATTATGAGCATGTTTAAACTGCAAAGTAATGATTCGCAACAAGTTGGACGTCAAGTCATGCGTCGTCCTTACCGAATGTTCAATCGTGGCAGCCGGCGATTACAGCGAACAATTGGACGCAGCCTTGGGGGTGCAACAGCTGGAGCAACGGTTGGGGCAATGGTTGGAAAATCAAAGCAAACAAAAAAGGGTTCGTTCTCTCCCCTACGTCCATTGCAACGGTTAACATCGGCTACAAAAAATAACAAAGAACGGCCAACTGATCGCACGAAATCAACATCTTTAAGTCAGAAAATGGGTCAAGTCACAGGAAAAGTACTTGGTGCGAAAAGTCAGTTCCGTGCGAATATAGATCACCGCAAAGAACAACTACGTGATTTACCTACTACTGCTCAATATGCGGTGATGCAAGGAAAAGAACAGCTTACAAAACCCGCCCGTGATTTTAAAGAAGGCATGAAGCAAGCAAAGGAAAAGAGACAAAAAACAGATGCAGACCGTCAAGCAAAACATCGCCAAACCATCGCAGATAGGCGGCAAGCATTGGATAAAAAACGTCCCCCTTCTCGAAAGACTGCTAGTTATGAACGACCAGTCACGCATGATGTCAATGAATCCGCACATCAAGATAGATTAAAGAACCCAACTGTTCAACAAAGAGAAAAGACAAGACCTGTCGCAAAAAGCGAGCATATGAAGCAATTCAAATTACAACGACAGTTATCGAGTCCAGACAGAAAAGAGCATTTTACAGATAATCCCAAACAACCTGTTAAAAAAGAAAACCGATCTCCTAATGAAGAACGTTCTCGACCAAAAAATAGTCGGAAAATCATTAAGCGTCCCTCTAAACCTTTGAAACGTGCAAATCAGAAACAAATTAGTAAGCGTCCAATCCATGCAACTAGGAGGAAACGCTAATGAAAGTCATGAGATTAAAGGTTATGTTAATTGCCGGGGGATTAGGTTTTCTTGCTTTTTTAGGGCTATTAGCATTTGTAGCTATTTTTATATCAAATGAAGAACATTCATCAGATAGCGGGGATTTCATCCATGATATAGGTAATGTATCGGTCTCTGAAGATGTGTTAAAACATCAGCCAATGGTAGAAAAGTATGCACAAGAATATGGAATTAGTGAGTATGTCTCTACTCTACTTGCGATTATTGAAGTGGAAAGCGGCGGTAAATTGCCAGACGTAATGCAGGCTAGTGAATCGTTGGGATTACCGCCTAACACATTGGATACCGAAGCTTCGATTCAACAAGGAACAAAATACTTTGCAGATTTATTACGTTCCGCAAAAGCAAACGGTATCGATGAGAATACAGTCATTCAGGCTTACAACTATGGCGGTGCTTTTATTGATTATGTCGCAAAACAAGGAAGCTCTTACTCTTTTAAATTAGCTGAAAGCTTTGCGAAGGAACGGTCAGGGGGCAGTAAAGTCACTTACTCTAATCCAATAGCCGTAAAGAAAAATGGTGGTTGGCGGTACCGTTATGGCAATATGTTTTATGTCGATTTAGTGAGTCAGTATTTTATTTCGCCTCAATTTGCTGATGAAATGGTTCAGATTGTCATGAATGAAGCATTAAAATACGAAGGGTTTCCTTATGTCTTTGGTGGAGATAATCCAAATACTTCATTTGATTGTAGTGGACTCACGCAGTGGAGCTATCGGAAAGCTGGGATTAATTTGCCCCGAACAGCACAACAGCAATATAACGTAACTGAGCATATTCCTCTTTCAGAAGCAAAACCTGGGGATTTAGTATTTTTTCATTCTACGTATAACGCGGGAACGTATGTCACGCACGTTGGGATCTATGTTGGAAACAACCAAATGTATAACGCAGGTGATCCGATTGGTTATGCGGATTTGACGTCTTCTTACTGGCAAAAACACCTAATAGGAGCTGGAAGGATTAAACACAATAGAAAGGGTTAGATAAAATGAAGGGATTATTTAAAAAGCAAGACAAGCAAACGAAAGAAACAAAACCTAAAAAAATAAAAGTAAAGACAGTTGGACCACATAAAAAGTCAGTGATGTTTTTATGGATAGTCCTCATTGGAAGTCTTGCCTTTGGAATCTATAAAAACTTTACAGCAATTGATCAACATACCGTTCATGAAAGAGAAATCATTGAAACTAAGATCATGGATACGAATGCGATTGAGAGCTTTACGAAAAACTTTGTGAAAGATTACTACACATGGGAAAATGAAAAAGATTCCATTGAACAACGGGCGGAAAAGATCAGTCACTATTTGACAGGGGAATTACAAGCTTTAAATATCGATACCGTAAGAGATGATATTCCTACTAGTTCCAGCGTAGGTAATATTGATATCTGGTCAGTATCACCAGAAAGTGATAATACCTATGCGGTTGTTTATTCGGTAGATCAAAAAATTACGGAAGATAAAAATAGCGAAAGGGTTCGATCCACCTATCGAATCTTACTACATCAAGATAATATAGGAAATTTAGTTATTATACAAAACCCTACCTTATGGAGCACACCGAGTAAATCAGATTATGAGCCACAACAACCTGAAAGTAATGGAACAGTCGATTCCGATATTATTCAAGAAGTGACAGAGTTTTTGGAGACATTCTTTACATTTTATCCCACCGCCACTGATAAAGAACTTGCTTATTATGTAAAAAATAATGCCTTACCACCAATTGGTAAAGATTATCTATTTTCAGAGCTAATCAATCCAGTATTCCAGACAGTAGATGATCAAATAAAAGTATGGGTTACTGTTAAATATATTGACGAAGTAACAAAGGCTTCACAGTTTTCACAACATATACTTACGTTAGAAAAAGATACAAATTGGATGATTGTAGAATAAAAATTTTTATTTAAAACACCGCGACTTGTTCTTACTGCTTGATTAAGTCGTGGTGTTTAGTAATGTTTTGTTATATCAATAAATATATTACTCCATTAAAATTCATGTATTAATTATCAAGTCTTGAAGTAACTTACTTTATATCTTCATTTTCATTTTCTTCAACAATAGAAAAAACTTCATTCATATCTTCAATATTGAGTGCCTGAACAATTTTTTCTAAATGTTCAAACTGAATTCGCGGCCTTTTTATATGAAAAATATGTTTTGTATTGACAAATTTTTAAGAACGTATACAATGTGACTAAATAGGCATAAAAAGTCATGAAGTCATAAATATTAAAAAGGAGAGTGTTTTTTTTGAAAAGAGGATTTTCAGAAGAAGAAAAAAGGCAAATTAAAATGCAATTAATCGCGGAATTTAAAGAGGGATTAAAACATAAAAACATTTCCGAAATAAGTGTTGATTTTTTAGTGAAACAGGTAGGTATTTCAAAAGGGTCATTTTATAACTTTTACGAATCAAAAGAGTTTTTGTTTGTAGATGTAGTTAATGATGTTCAGAAAGAAATGGTTAATAACCTTTATGTTATATCAAAAGAACATGATGGTTCACCAAAAGAATTATTAAAACAAATGATTTATTCTTTGTATAAGCACGTAGAAGATTACCCATGGGTTCAGCGTTTATCAAGTATAGAGTATGAAAAGAGTATCAGGAAATTACCAAGTGAAATTAGAGAGGCATTAATTAAAGAAGATCAGATAGATATTAGCGATATATTCAAACACTTAGGTGTTAAACCAGCATATTCCATTGAAGATACAACGCTTCTGCTACAAATGTTACTTTTTTCAGTTTTCTCTAGAGAACAGTTTGGAGAAGACTTTGAAAGAGCGTTTAAATTATTAACTGATGCAGTTGTAGACAAAGTGATTGAAAGTGAGGAGTTTACGAATGAAAAAAATAGTTGAATTGAAAAACGTCTCAAAAATTTACACCATGGGGGAAACAAAAGTTAAAGCAGTTGATGACATGAGCTTTTCAATTAATGAAGGGGAATTTGTGGTTGTTTTAGGAGCTAGTGGAGCTGGAAAAACAACTGTACTGAATTTATTAGGAGGAATGGATAAACCAACTAAAGGAGAAATAATCGTTGAAAATCAAAATATTGATCATTTATCGGATAAAAAATTAACAGTATATAGAAGAAATAAAATCGGATTTATATTCCAGTTTTATAACTTAATAACTAATTTGACAGCTAAGGAAAATGTTGAATTTGCGAGTGTATATAGTAGAGATAAACTTGATCCCGAAGATATATTAAATCGTGTAGGTTTAGGTGAACGTTTAGAAAACTTCCCTTCTCAATTATCGGGTGGTGAACAACAGAGAGTAGCTATTGCTAGAGCTATTGCTAAAAACCCTACTTTATTATTATGTGATGAGCCTACAGGAGCTTTAGATTACCAAACTGGAAAAGCCGTTTTACGCTTGTTAAGCCAAATACATCAAGAATACAAAAAAACGATTATTTTAATTACTCATAACATTGCACTAGTAGATATAGCCGATAAAATTATAAGAATAAAAAGTGGAAAAGTAGAAGAAATCAAGCTGAATGAAAATAAAAAAGATATTGAAGAGATTGAATGGTGAATGCTATGAAATATTTTTTCAAAAAATTTAGGAGAGAGATATCAGGAAGTCTTGGTCAGTTACTTGCAATTATTATTGTAGTTGCAATTGGAATTTCATTTTATGTAGGCTTATCTTATGCATATGATACGTTAAATCAGTCGATTGATAAGGAGTATTCTAAATCTAATTTACCTGATTATTGGTTGACTTATAATAATATCGACTCTCAAGGAATAAATGAAATTAAAAAGAATGAAAACATCAAATTTGCTGAAGGTAGAATTCAAATGAATGCTATCTCAGATAGTGATAAAGAATTACAAATTAATTCATTTGATGAAGAAAATAACCTTAGTAAACCAAGAATTATAGAAGGGTCTTATCCAATTAAAAATGATGAGATTGTTTTAAACAGTTCATACACTGACAGTAATAACATACAAATTGATGACATTATTGATGTGGACTTGGGTAAAAAGTACAATCTAAAAGTAGTGGGAACCTTCGAAAGTGCCGAATATATGTATTTTAATACAAATCCTACCCAGCCAGTGCCAGACCATAAAAAAATGGGAATAGGTTTAGTCTCCACAGATTTCTTTGATACTATTCCGATTGAATACAACCAGGTTTTAATCCAATTTAAAGACAACGAAGAAAGTGAGTCAACAATAGAAAACATTATCAATTCAACAAATGAATATGATTTACTAGCAAGTGTTGAAAAAAAGGATAGCATGAGTTTTAGTATGTTAAAGAATAGATTAGATATCGTGAGTAATATGAGAAATATTCTACCAGTCATTTTTATTTTAGTAGCTTCTGCTATTACCTTTATTAGTATGTCTAGACAAGTAACCAATCAACGAAGCCAAATTGGCATTATGAAAGCTCTCGGATTATCTGAAAGAAAAATATTATTAAATTTCTTATTCTATCCATTTTTTGTAGCAATACTAGGCACTATATTAGGGGCAGTTATCGGTGTTAGCATATTTCCCAAAATAATTATTTCTACTTTTTCTATTTTATTTGTTTTACCACCATTAAGTCAGTCTAGCTATCTATTATATATACTGGTTGGTTTTATGGTTACATTATTATTTGGGGCTCTTGCCACCTATTTCTCATGTAATAAAATTCTTAAAGAAGTACCTGCATCCGCCTTACGTCCTTTGCCACCAAAAAAGGCAAAAAAGAACTTGTTAGAGAGTGTGAAATTCATTTGGGAAAACCTTTCTAATACTAAAAGATTAACAATCCGAAATATTTCAGTTAATAAACGTCGCTTTTTACTAAGTGCACTAGGTGTTATTTTTTGTGTTAGTTTAATGATCGGGTCATTAGGATTACGTTTTGGTTTGTCTGAAATTATTTCATCAGAATTTGAAAAATTCAGAGACTATGATATGAATATTGTCTTGAAAGAGCCGACTCAAGAGGAAAATTTACCTGACTTTCAAGATAATGATTTCAATAGAATAGATTTCCAGAGCATGATGCCTGTACAATTTGAAAATGAATACACGAGTTTAAATATTATTAATGAAGACTCACAAAGTCAAGTATTATGATGCTAGTATAGTTTCATGGACACATCTAAGTTAAATTTATACAATGACTTTTAAGGAGGATGTGTCCGATGAGTAAGAAAAATAATGGGAAACGG
>NZ_JBPPZG010000183.1:0-7742 GCF_051918545.1 Pseudogracilibacillus amylolyticus (SeqCode)
AGTGCACGGCTTTACTTGGAGAGGTGCGTGTGGTAGGCTTTTGCCTGGCGAAATGTGTTTTACTAACCTTTCGTCTTTCGCAAATCACCACACGCACAAAGGCTCCATGTCAAGCCTTCACATATATATTCAAATAAGCTTCAAAGCACACTAAGAAAAATTAACTTAAATGTGTCCTAAATATTGACGTAGATCCATGTTAAATCTTTAATCCATTTGTAGATGGTTACATCAGATACGCCATACTCGCTACTTAAATCTTTTACAGAACTTCCAGAATGATAAAGATCGATAATCATTTTTTTAAAATCATCGTTATATCGTTTACCATTATTTTTTGTAATCATTGGACACATCCTCCTTGAAATTCATTGTATAAAATTTAACTTAGATGTGTCCATGAAACTATACTAGCATCACTGTTTTCGTTAATCTCATAATTAAAATGATATTTATCTTGCAATCTATTCAGCAAAGTTACAATAAATAAATAATGGTACTTATTATACTTATCATTATTCAGAGAATGGACGTGATCACTTGCCACATAGTTATAAGGATGATAAAAGGCATTACCAACACTTCCACTATTAGCAATTGTTATATCTTGACCTGACGTTCTTACATTATTTTCATTACCAATAAAGCTATCAACACCGTTATTTAATGCAGTTGAAGAAATATAAGGGATATTACCTTCAACTTGATTAGCTTTTGTTAATCTTTTACCTCGCTGAATGTTAGTGAAAAGATCGCTTATACTAAAAGGTAGCCATTCTCTATCTTCAAGCGTTAAAGTATCAAGGTCTTTTAACTCTTTGATTAACTGATTGTATTTCTGTAAAATATATTTCGAAAGATATTCATGTGATTTTTTATACATTTCACTTCCAATCTCTTCGATATAATCAAAATCAACTTCTCCATATTCATTACAGCTCTGAAGAGTAAATTTTATTAAATATTTTTTAATCAATAAAAACGACTAGAGAAATTACGAAATATTCACTAAATTATGCATCCCTATTTTTTGCTAAAAATCCAAGCCAATTTTTAAAAATGTTTTTTTAAAAAAATGGAATGTTTTTGGGTGAATTTTTAACTTTTTATCACAACCTTTGTTATAATGAACTCATTAGGTAAACCTAATTTGTATTGGGTTAGCTAATTGCCGAATATCCTCGTCTGTTATTTTGCGGGTCCGAATCGCTTCTAACAGGATCGAGGATATTTCTTTTGCCGTTTTTTTCACGTGTTTCAGAGCTTTGCTCCCTTTTTCAAATAACTGCATCAGAATATCCGTAATCTGTGTTAGAAGACAATGATTCTTCATCGCTACATAGTTGCGACTACTGGCATGCTCAATGTGATACCGAATGTTTTTTTGACGATTAAAGCCTTGATTTTCAATCTTCCACCGGCTTCGCCCGGCGTTTACCAGTTTACGTGCATTTCGATTATTCACCTTGATATTTGTGATAAATGTAAAAGTCTTTTTCTTCTGATTTTGAACGAAATGATATTCAAGGACGTTCAATGTTCTTTGATTATACGTAATATCGTTTACCCAACATATGTCTTTGGATAAGTTTTCCATCTCCTTGATATCTTGAAATTCTTTGGCAACGCTTTTGATTCTGCCTTCTTTAAATCGCATTATGTACTTCCACCCGTGCTGATCACATTGGTTAAATACACCTTCGCAAGCATAGAGGCTATCTCCTAGGATGTATAGGCAATCTTTTAAATGCTTGTTTTATTTTTGTTGCTAACCGATAGAATGCCTTTAATTCACAATCTTGTTTTGACACATCCTCCGATTCATTTTCTATAAACTCGGAAGCTATACTTAGGACCATATCACCGACTACCAGTTTGGCTTCCAGTACGTGATGCATGTATACAGTTCTTTTCTCACCAGTTTCTTTATCGGTATATTCCCGTCTTAAGCAATGGTCGCAATGCTTTTCCTGAAAACTAAAAAGCCCTGTCCCATCAATGATGATTCCCCAGTACTTGCCGTTGATCCGGTAACGATCAAAACATCTTTTGGCAAATAGTTGTTTAATCATGTACGTTCGTATTTTTTCCAGTTCTTCTGGTTTCAGCCTGGATAAAAAGTCATTAATAGTATCGTAATGTGGCAGCTCTTTCAGTTCATTGCATCCCAATAATTTTTGGAAATTATGGATACATTCATCTTTATTAAATTGATCCGTCATACTCCGCATACTTTTTAAATCAAATGCATTTTTAAAAATAGTCATCATAAGTAGGATATCGCTATTATATGTAACATAGCTTTGGTGCCTTGGATCATTGATTTCATTAAGTTTATTATCTAAATCTTTGAATAAGTGTTTTATGTAACTATATTATTCCATATTTAGTATACTTTGGGGGATATTTTTAGAAAATTATCGCGAAGAATTTTTACTCTTCAAAGCTGTATTCATTAACTGGTAACATAATTCGAGTATTATTTAGTCTTTTTAAGGTGGACCCATAATCCACCTCAATTAAACTTCTCCATCTGTTTTTTTAATAATGGTATTAAAAAACAGGCTATATTTTTTGTCATCTTTTTATGTTTTAAAATTTGGATGTTCTGGCCATTATAAAAATTTGTTGGTTGATAAAATACTGTCTATGTATCTAACCCAATAGTAATTACATTTCCTTTATTAATTGGGTATTTTTCACCTTGATCTTTAGTAACAAATAAATCAATTCCATTATTTAATTCTCTTGTTACATAAGGAATCTTTCCAGGTTTTTGGTTAAGCTTATTTTTATCTATTTCACTAGTGCTAGATGTAATTGAAAAAACTCCATTATCTCCACCTATTTGAAAATCACTCCAGCGGATGTTATTCATTCTTATCACCGTAATCTTTAAATAAATATTCTTTGCCATGAAGTACCATATCTATTTCAAAAGAAAGATAATCAGAAATAACCTTTCCAAATTCCTCTCTAGAAGGAATTTCCTCATTAAAATAGTAAAAGGAGTGTAACCATTCATCCTCAGAATCAATTTTTGTTTCCACACAGAATTTATTTTCAGCGTCAATACGATCAAACTGTGTTTGGCAAGTATAAAATATATAATTCCGCAGCGAATTTATACATAAGCCTGCCAGTCATATAAATTCAGAAAAATCGGTTGTAGAACATGCGTTTGCAGGTTATCTGATGTTGCTTTAGATAAAGCATTTTTTAGGCGGTAACTTGGGCCAGTGAAAGTTAAGATATGAGCATGGTGCACAAGACGATCAATTATGGCTGCTGTTAATCGCTTATCCCCAAACACGGTATTCCACTGCCCAAATTCTAAATTGGTTGTCACGATAACGCTCGTGGTTTCATAGCATTCCGAAATGACATCGAACAACAGCTCTGCACCATCCTTGTGAAACGGGTTAAAGCCCAATTCATCAAGGATGAGCAATTCAACCTTTCTTAACTCTCTCATAAAACGAGGCAATGAACCCGTCTGATGCTTCTCAAGCAATGTCGAAACAAGACCAGATACACGTACGAAACGTACATTCCTCCCTTGTCGACAGGCTTCTAATCCTGTCGCAGCAGCTAAATGCGACTTGCCTGTGCCAACGCTACCTAACATCATGACGTTCTCATATCTCTCCATAAACAACAGATCCTTCAGCATATCCAGGTTTAGCGTTTCAGGGAAGGTTACAGCCTCGTTAGGCACATAATCTTCAAAGGTTTTATGCTGACTAAAACCGGCTTTTTTAATTAATCGCTGGATTTTGGCTGACTGTCTCGAACCGAGTTCGGCCTGCAAACCCTGTAACAAAAACTCCTCATGTGAATCGGCTTTAATCTGTGGATACACCTTGCTAAATACCCAAGTCTCAACTGCTTACAGTATTCATGAATGCGAGAGGCTGAGTTCATGAACTACACCTCGTTTCGCCAGCTGGTCATAAGCATTTAGATCCGGATCATAATGTCTAACAGCCTCTGGTGTATAACTTTCCGGTAAAGCATCGGTATCCACATGAGGAGAATCTAACCGATAAAGAGTATGGTACAAGATTCCCTCCTGGTCATGTTGATAAGAAGAGGTATGCTCAATGGCTTGATTAATCGTTTTCACAGTGTGTCCCGCATTTAACCATTTGATGAACCATCCAATCCGTTTTTTACGTCTCACTAGATCTGCAACAGCCAGATAAGCTTGAAGCGATGAAGGCAGCTGTGAATAGATCCACGAATAAGGTACGGCCTTAGGTTTGTGCTGGATACATTCAAGCTCCGCAATCCAATCGATGGCTCGATCTTTGAATGTATATGGACGTGGAAAGGAGCCAATTAGTTCATACTGTTCATTCAAAACTTGAACTTCGTCCCAATATGTCTTTAGCAATACGGTTTCGTTGTAGCTTCCTTTCGGGATGGTGAAGCGTTTCCCGTCGAAATCCACTTTCCCATACTTGTCGAGTACCGCAGTCGACAAGCGATATACATCAAATGGTTCCCCGGGCAGAATTAACATCTTTTGTTTCTCTTCTTCGAACAGCATCCCAATAGCCTGTTTCTTTTCATAGTGTGGTTGGAGCAGGTATTGTTCCGCCTTCTCTTTCATTAGGTGATTGATGGCTTCCCAAGTCGTTAAGCGAGGGAGGGGAACCATCCAGTTTCTTCTTGTGCAGCCTACCTTGTTTTCGACGTTTCCTTTTTCATGGCCTTCACCTACATTGCAAAACTCGTATTGAAATCCATAATGAAGAGCGAACCGTCGAAACATATCTGTTAGTGTACGTTCGCGGCCTTTCACCTTAACAACTGCTGCAGAGAGGTTGTCAAACCAGATTTTCCGCGGCACAGCACCTACATATTGAAACAATTCCTGCAAGCCGGTTAAAAAGCATTCCATGTTCTCACTTGGTGAACACCAAAGATAGGCAGCATTACTGTAAGGAAACGACATCACCAAATATTTAATTTGTATGATTTTCTCCTCATAAGACACTTCCGCTGTACCAAAGTCGACCTGAGCTTCACCACCAGGATGCTCCAAGTCCAGATACGTATTCACTTGATTTGAGAGCTCCTTTTTCTTGTTGGCTACATAAGTAGTAACCGTACGCTCTCTGCCAGTAAAACCACATTCCTCGACCAATCGATGGTAAATACGCACATTTGTGTGTCTTTGCTTTTTAGGTCTTCTTTGATCCTCCATGAGCCAAGCATCGATGATCTCTTGTAAGGTTCTAAAACAGGATATTTTTTCTTTCGAGGTCTCACCTCGATATTCCAGTTTTCCTGATCTGCATATTTCTTAGCTGTTCTCCAGTCTACTCCCATCTTCTTTGCGATAGCATTTACTGTTAATCCTTCTGTATTTCTTAAGAATTTGATATACTCTTGTTGAGCCATAACTAGCATCCTTTCTGTTTCCTCCCCATGAAAATATTGGCGTGTTTCCATGTAGGAGATTAATAGATTATGGGATGACTGGCAAGGCTTTTTTTCTGCATGGTTCTGTATTTTTAGGCTGCCGTTCTCTGTACTTTTATTTTGCCATAAACAATCAAAACAAACATCTAATAGATATTGCTTTTTGTCTTTTGCTTGAGGTGTTTCTATTAAACCTATATGCTTGGCTACTTTATACCCATCATCTTTAAAGTTTATAAATTTACATTTTTTATTTTTGTCATGAGGTATTCCAGTAGTAAATACTGCTATACAAGGATTGACACCAAAATTATAAAAAGTATCTTTATTAAGAGTAATAACTCCTTCAAGCGTATGTTTTTTTAATATGCTTCTTTTAATTTCTTTTTCCACATTGGTTTTCCCTGTCATAGAACTTTGAGGAACAATGACTGCTGCTCGTCCACCTTCTACCAGAGAGTCAAGTAAATGTTCAGTAAATGATATTTCATATAAATCAGGATTTTTTGATGACCCTTGACTATATGGAGGATTTAACATACCAACATTACAGCCTTTAAGTTGAATCTCAGATGGATTTAATTTTAAGAAATCAGCATTTTCAAGATTACTTTTTCCATCACCACGTAGAATCATATTTGTTGTAGAGATAGTAAACATATAGTTATGAATTTCAATACCATAGATTTGATCTTTTTTAATGCTATTTCTTTTTGATACATCATCCTCAGCTGTCTGTTCTAACATATGATGCATTACAGAAACTAAAAAACCACCTGTACCACATACGGGGTCAATTACCCTATCATCTGATGATACTTCTAACAAATCACAGAATAAGTCTGTAATATGTCGAGGTGTTAAAACAATACCTAATGTTTGCCCATCTCCACCAGAATAACTCATAAATTCACCATAAAAACGCCCTAGAATATCTTCAGAGGATTTCGAGTATACAACGTTAGTATAAACACGATTATATAAAAATTCCGTGTAGTATTTTAACGGCGTTTTTCCAAGTGATACATTGACTTCATTGATTTGTACAGTATTTTTTATGATGTCAAATTGACTCATTAATTTATCTTTTTTAACGGTGGGAGACACATTTGAACGTTGCAGATTATTTTCTATCGCTCTCTATATTTTTTAACCATCAGTAACCGTTGTATCCGCCGTTAAAGAATCAATAGAGAAACTCCCATGTTCTATTTCTCTAAATGCTAATAAAATTCCTGAAACAATTAGTGGCTTATCTTTATCCTGTATCGCTCCATAATTTCTCAAATCTTCATGTAATTCTTGTGCATCTTTCAATATCATTGCCAATTCTTTTTCTTTGTCTGTATCTTCTTCAAGTACTTCTTTTATGTAATATTCTTGAATATTTTTATGACTAAATGAGATAAATGTTTCAATTTCTGGCAGTTCTTTATGACCACCTCGCTCATCAACAAAAATTGGAGAGATAATATGTCTTTTTTCATTTCCAGATACACCAATAGCAAAAATCTTCTTAAAGTTAGTGTTTTTTGCTATATGCTTTGCATAATATAATGCACCATTAACCGCATAATCTCTTATTGAAGATGTTTCTCGAACAATTAAACCATCATTACTTTTATCTATATGCTTGCTGATACTCGATTTATTTTCAATAACAATAACAAAATCATGCACTACACCAACATACTCTGGTCTTCCAACATTTCCTGTTCCGCTTTTCGACGCAGTTTTTAGTGCCTCATTAATTTCTTTAATATTACTTCCTTGAGGTGACATTACTTTTCCTAAATTTGCTTCTTTTAATAAATCATATACCCAAAGATCTGTGCTAGCCTCGTTTTTCATATAATCACCTTTTTACATCATAATATAACAATAATACCATACGGTAAAAATAGTTGTGAATGTTAATCTATATTCTAACATGCTCAATATCCTATACTTTTACATATCTTTTCCTATTAACGATTCTTGAAGAAAAAAGGGAATCAGTTCTCCCTTTAAATATAACCTTTTTCTTTCAGGCTAGTAAAACTGTTATCACTATTTACCACTAGGTGATCTAGTACTTCAATGCCTAGTAACTTCTCAGCTTCGACTAATCTCTTTGTAACGTTAATATCTTCCATCGACGGTGTTGTCACACCAAGGGTAATGATGATACAGGAAGATTTCTCGTATTTTTTCCTTCTTAATATCCGTCTTTTCACTCAAAAGTTCTTGACCTTTATGATCCGTAATTACGACCTCATTATCTTCCATGAATATTGCTTTTATCTCAGATTTTTGAATTGTCTTTTCCTTAT
>NZ_JBPPZG010000184.1:0-7700 GCF_051918545.1 Pseudogracilibacillus amylolyticus (SeqCode)
GTAACGGCACAAATTTCCGGGTTTATTTATCATAAACCTGTTCAAGGATGGATTCACAATTATTTTTGATCGATTTTCACCAACCATCGACTCTCTTTAACAAAAATAAATTGTTACTATTTCCTATCACTACATTTTTTCTATTATTTATCAAAATAGCATTTATTATTAAAATTAACGCTTAATTGCTTCGGTCAGCCATGCGGTCAAATCCTTCTAAAGAACTCATTTCAATTCCCTTCATAGCTGTGCCTAGATCTTTTGATAATTCAGCAATTAATTTATAATCTTGATAATTTTCTGTTGCTTGAACGATTGCTTTGGCAAATTTTTCAGGGTTGTCTGATTTGAAGATACCAGAGCCAACAAATACTCCATCAGCACCTAATTCCATCATTAACGCTGCATCTGCCGGTGTTGCAACACCTCCAGCTGCATAATTAATAACTGGTAAACGACCTTTTTCACGAATTTCCATTAAAACATGAAAAGGCGCTTGATTATCACGTGCAAATACCATAACCTCATCTTCACTCATCGATGTTAATTGTTTAATTTCTGCTTGAACTTGTCGTAAGTGACGAACCGCTTCGACAATATTTCCAGTTCCAGGTTCACCTTTTGTACGTAGCATTCCAGCTCCTTCACCAATTCGACGTGCTGCTTCACCAATATTACGGCATCCACATACGAATGGAACAGTGAAATCTGATTTGTTAATATGGAAAACATCGTCAGCTGGAGTTAATACTTCACTTTCGTCAATACAATCGACACCCATAGATTCTAGAACACGGGCTTCAACAATATGACCGATTCTTCCTTTAGCCATTACAGGAATAGAGACAGCATTCATTACCTCTTCTGTTATTGTTGGGTCTGCCATTCGAGCTACTCCACCTTCTTTACGAATATCAGAAGGCACCCGTTCTAGTGCCATAACGGCTACAGCACCCGACTGCTCAGCTATACGCGCTTGTTCAGCATTCACGACGTCCATAATTACGCCGCCTCTTTTAAAATCAATCATATTAATATCCCCCTTATCGTTTAAAACAATCCCATAAATTTATCATATAAGTTAACGAAAAACTGTCCGATTGCTCCTAACATGAGTGAAAACCAATTTTTCTTATCTACATCACTAGTTGTTACGAGATCTACGGATACTTTATTCTCACCATCTAAAATATATCCAAATTCTTCCCCACCGTCAAATACAAGCTCGGCAGTACCAACTTTGTCTCCTTTTTTAATTGGAGCAACAAGTTCACCATTTTCATTAAAAGCACTTTCATCGAAATTATATTCTATACGATAACTTTCCTCTGTACCTTTTTCAATTGGAATAGAAATATCTTCTTTTAATGCAATATCAACTGTTTTTTCTTTCCCTTTTGTAACTGGGACAGAAGGTTTATCCTGTAATTGATAACCTGCTTTAAATAACTCCGTAACATCAAATTGACTAAATCCATAATCTAATAACTTTGCTGTTTCCTTAAATCGTTCGTCCTCACTAGCTGTTTTCATGACAACAGTTATAAGGCGACGGTCTTTTTGTGTTGCTGTTGATGTAAATGTATATCCCGCCAAATCAGTATGACCTGTTTTTAGACCATCTACACCCTCATAATAATATTGTTTTAAATATGTTGCATCATGTGGCAACATCCAATTCCAGTTTTTTATTGTCTGGTCATCAAATTTTGTTTCTGGAATACTAGATATATCCAGTACTTCTGGATAGTCACTTACTAAATGGTAAGCAAGAAGTGCTGCCGAACGAGCAGATAATAGATTCGTATCATCCGCCTTTGTTCCCTCTGGATGATTACCATCTAAAGATTCATTGTCAAGCCCAGTTGAATTAACGAATTTAAAATCAGGTAAATTCATTTCTTCGGCTTTTTGATTCATTAATTTAACAAATTCACCCTCAGAACCTGCAATTAATTCTGCAAGTGCAATTGAAGTTGCGTTGTCTGAATTTATCGCCATCGCTTCATATAATTCTTTTACGGTATAATCTACATTTTGTCTTAAACCAACACCGGAGAAGCTATTATTTGCTGAAATACTATATGCATAATCACTGATTTGTGTTGTTGTGTTCCAATCAATTTCACCTTGATCAATTTTCTCCAAAACAATGTATTCGGTCATCATTTTGGTCATACTTGCAGGAGGTAATGCCTCATTTTCATTTTTGGCATATAAAACTTTCCCTGTATTAACGTCAACAATTATCGCGGATTCTGCTTTTGTTTCAACAGCTTTCGCTTCTACTTTAGTAACATCTGGTTGCAAGATAAGCAGAAGGGCAAAGAAAGAAACAATTAGAAAATGCCAGCCCTTTGTCCTTAATATGTTATTCAATTTACTTTTACCTCCGTATATTTTTACCCCTAGTTATTTTATCACGAAATGAGCGTTTAGCAAATGCCTAATTTATTAAAATTTATTAAAATTGTCGTAAGATCGGTTAATTTAAAGAGTAATTTGGTGCTTCTTTTGTTATTTGAATTTCATGTGGATGACTTTCTTTTAATCCCGCATTCGTGATCCGAATAAATTGTGAGTCAACTCGTAAATCCTTTAAATCTTTTGTTCCACAATAGCCCATACCGGCACGAAGACCACCGATTAATTGATCCATCGTTTGAGCAAGAGAACCTTTATATGCTACTCTTCCTTCAATACCTTCTGGGACTAATTTTTTAACATCATTCTCATCTTGGAAATAGCGATCTTTTGAACCTGCTTTCATCGCCCCAATGGAACCCATACCTCGATAAACTTTATATTGTCTACCTTGGAAAATTTCCATTTCTCCAGGACTTTCTGTTACCCCGGCAAACAAGCTTCCAAGCATAACTGCATGTGCACCAGCAGCTAATGCTTTTACAACATCACCTGAAAACTTAATTCCTCCATCAGCAATGATCGGTACCCCATGTTTGCTTGCTTCTTCTGCACAATCATGGATTGCAGTTATTTGTGGTACTCCAATCCCTGCAATAACACGGGTTGTACAAATAGAACCAGGACCTATTCCAACTTTTACAATATTTGCGCCTGCTTCAATTAAATCTCTAGTCGCTTCCGCTGTTGCAACATTACCGGCGATAATATTTAAATCAGGATATTTCTGTCTAATATCTCTAACCGCTTCAAGCACTCCTTGTGAATGACCATGTGCTGTATCGACTACGATCACATCGACATGAGCAGCAACTAATTTTTCAATTCTTGCCATTGTATCGTTCGTTACACCTACTGCTGCACCAACAAGTAAGCGCCCTTGATCATCTTTTGCCGAGTTAGGATATTCAATCACTTTCTCAATATCTTTAATCGTGATTAATCCTTTTAACACATTATTTTCATCAACAAGCGGCAATTTTTCTATCTTATATTTTTGTAAAACTTTTTGTGCCTCTTCAAGGGTTGTACCTACTTCACTCGTTATTAAATTTTCACTCGTCATCACTTCAGAAATGACAATCGAATAATCATCAACAAAACGGAGATCCCGATTCGTCAAAATACCAACTAATTTTTGTTCCTCTACGTTATTAACGATAGGGACACCCGAAATCCGAAATTTAGCCATTAAATGTTCTGCATCATATACTTGATGTTCTGGGGTTAAGAAAAATGGATTGGTGATCACTCCACTTTCCGAACGTTTTACTCTGTCTACTTGTTCGGCTTGTTCATCGATCGACATATTTTTATGGATAACACCAAATCCACCTTGTCTTGCCATTGCTATTGCCATATCCGCTTCTGTTACTGTATCCATACCAGCACTAATAAATGGTGCCTTCAACTGTAAACTGGGTGATAGTGAAGTTTTTATTTCAACCTCTCTCGGTAATACTTCTGATTTTGCAGGTACTAGTAATACATCATCAAAAGTTAATCCTTCTTTTGCAAATTTACCCAATTATATTTCCTCCTTTTCATTGTGTATAAAGAAAACTTGATCCTACAGTTTTCTTTTTTAGCAGATAAGAAAGTATAAAACTTTCCTACTGCATAAGTGCAACTAAGGCTTTCGCCAGGGCTTGGCGATAAGCCAAGTTTTCTAATATAATTTTTTCTCATAAAATTAATCAACGTTAATTAAAATAATAACCTATATTTTATAAAAGAAAAAGAACTTGCCCTTAAGGCGAGCTCTTAAATCTATTCACGAAAAAGACTTAATTCACTTTCCAACTTTTCTACGACAATTGGATCAAGTTTATTATCTTTGAACTCTTCTAACACACCCATTATTTCCTTCGTATTATTTGAATATACCGAAAGAAATAAATCACATACATTAATTATTCGAGCATAAGTTGTAATTTTTTCACCAGCTGTTTTGGCAGGATATCCACTACCATCTAGATTCTCATGATGTTGCAATATTGCTAATTTGGCATTTTGAGTTAATGTTGGTTCATTTTCAACCAATTGATAAGAAAAGATTGGGTGGAGTCGCATATTTTCTCTCGATACTTTTTTGTTTTTAGAGAGACCCTTTAATTTTGCTATACCAGCGTCACTTAATATAGATGCGAGTCCAATTTGTAAACAATCTTTTTTCTCCAAATTTAATTTTTTCGCTACATATACAGATAGAATACTCATTAATACTGTTCGCTCATAGAAATAATCTTTTGTTTCGGGTGGAGGAACTAAAGAAATAATTCTCCTCATATTTAACTCCGAAACTTTTTCAAACAGTGGAATGAAAAATTTTCTGACCAAATACATATTAATTGGTACATTATTTTGCCAAGAGATAAATAACTTTTTATATTCTCGAACAGCTTTTTCATATTCATTTATTTGTTTTTCCTCTGTTTTTAGCGCTATATCAGTATCAGCTTTCACTAAAGGAGTGACAGAAACTTTGTCAATTAGAAATTGTTTCATAAATTCAATATGGGTTTCTGTTAACTTTGTATGTTTTTTTACAATTGGATTACCTGATTTCCCAAGGATATCGTTTTCTAAAACCATACCTGGAGCTAAGTGAGCCACATCTACTTCCAATTCTAATAACTCCTTTACGATCTATTCTTCTTTCAACTCAGACGAATCAGATTCTATTTCTACCTCATTTTCTTCCGCGTTTTCTTCCATTGTTTCTTCTCCCGCTATCTTAGCAACTGTAGCTACTTCTTCTTCACCTTGTAAACGAATAAGTCTTACACCTTGTGTGTTTCTACCTGTAATGGAAATATCTTTAACTGGAATTCGGATTAACACACCTTGGATCGTAATCAACATTAAATCTTCATCGCCATTAGCAATTTTAACTGCAACAACATGTCCTGTTTCTTCTGTTAATCTGCACAGATAGTAGCCTTTTCCACCACGATTGGTTTTTCTATACTGATTTTCAAGTGTTCGTTTTCCAATTCCTTTATTCGTTACATGTAAAATATAAGAGTCTTTTTCAATGATTTCCATTGATACTACTTCATCATTCTCTCTTAAATCAATTCCTTTTACACCAGAGGCAGTTCTTCCCATCGAACGTACAACTTTTTCATCAAAACGTATGATGTACCCTTGTTTTGTAGCAATTCCAATATCTTTTGTTCCGTCGGTTAAACGAACAGAAATCAGTTCGTCTTCATCACGTAAATTAATTGCAATTAATCCGCCACGTCTAATGTTTTGAAAATGTGGCAATGATACCCGTTTGGAAAGACCTTTTTTAGTTGTAAAAAATAAGAAGTCATTTTCGTCATATTCTCTAACTGTTATTACCGTATTAATCCATTCTCCTTTTTCAATTTGTAAAAGGTTAATAATCGGTAATCCTTTTGCTGTTCGGCCAAATTCTGGAATCTCGTAACCTTTTAAACGGTATACTTTTCCTTTATTTGTAAAAAATAACACGGTATCATGGGTAGATGTAGAAATTAATTGCTCAACAAAATCACCTTCATGTGTTTCCATCCCTTGGATACCTCTACCGCCTCGATGTTGCGTACGATACGTAGTTGACGGTAAACGTTTAATATACCCTTTATGGGTTAATGTAATAATAATATTTTCTTCAGGGATTAGATCTTCATCTTCAAAAAAGTCTACACCGCCCATTGCTATTTCTGTTCGGCGTTCATCATTAAACTTTTCCTTAATTTCCGTTAACTCTTCACGAATAATCGCTAAAACTTTTTCTTCATCCGCTAGTATTGCTTTTAATTCTTCAATTAAAGCTAATATTTCTTTATATTCTTCTTCAATCTTTTCACGTTCAAGTCCTGTCAAACGTTGCAAACGCATATCTAAAATTGCTTGTGCTTGTTTTTCTGATAATTTAAACCGTTCCATTAGACCTGTTCGGGCAATATCGGCTGTTTTTGAATTACGAATCAGTGTTATTACTTCGTCCAAATGATCTAAAGCGATTCGCAATCCTTCCAAAATATGAGCACGTGCTTCCGCTTTGTTTAAGTCAAATTGCGTTCTTCTTCTTATTATGTCAATTTGGTGATTTAAATAATGTTCTAAACACTCTTTTAATGTTAGTACTTTTGGTTTTCCATCTACTAAAGCTAATGTATTAATCCCAAAAGTTGTCTGTAATGCGGTATATTTATATAAATTATTTAACACTACATTCGCATTGACATCACGACGTATTCGCATGACAATTCTCATACCATTTCGGTCTGATTCATCATTTAATTCAGTAATACCGTCAATTCGTTTCTCCCTGACCAATTCAGCAATTTTTTCAATTAATTTGGCCTTATTCACTTGATACGGTATTTCTGTAACAAGAATCGTAGAAGTGCCGTTAGGATTTTCTTCAACTTCTACTTTTGCACGAAGCGTGATGGAACCTCTACCTGTTTCATAAGCTTTCCTAATTCCACTTCTACCTAAAATAATCCCGGCAGTTGGAAAATCAGGTCCATGAATATGGTTTTCCATTAGTTCGTCTATTGTAATATCAGGATCTTCACTTAGTGCAAGTACTGCGTCTATCGTTTCTCCTAGATTATGCGGTGGAATATTTGTAGCCATTCCAACCGCAATACCAGAAGATCCATTTACGAGTAAATTCGGAAAACGAGCAGGTAAATAAACTGGTTCCTTTTCTGTACTATCATAGTTATCCATATAATCAATTGTATCTTTATTAATATCGCGCAACATTTCCATCGCTATTTTAGACATTCTTGCTTCCGTATACCGCATTGCAGCCGCGGAGTCTCCATCTACGGAGCCGAAGTTTCCATGACCATCAATAAGTAAATAACGATGGCTAAAATCTTGTGCCATCCGCACCATTGCATCATAAATAGATGAGTCACCATGTGGATGATATTTCCCCATCACATCCCCAACGATACGCGCCGATTTTTTATATGGCTTATCAGAATGCATGCCAGATTCATTCATCGCATATAAAATACGGCGATGCACTGGTTTTAAACCATCTCTAACATCTGGTAAAGCACGTGAAACGATAACACTCATCGCATAGTCGAGAAAGGATGTGCGCATTTCTTGACTTAAATTTATTTGTTCAACATTTAACCGTTCTTCCACTTCACATAAACCTCCTGATGGATGAATTGAATTATGGAGAAAAAGATTTCCTTATAGAGGATGTTCAAAAAGTCCGGTAAAAATGACACTGCATTAGGGGAACTTCGACTAAATACCGACACGTCCTG
>NZ_JBPPZG010000185.1:0-7686 GCF_051918545.1 Pseudogracilibacillus amylolyticus (SeqCode)
TGCAAGTATTTTCATTGCACCGTTCGGATTATTATTTTTGCTGATACGATATATTGTAAGAAAAGCAAAATGACTAAAATGAAAAAGACATAAAGTTATGGAAGCCATATTAGATGAAAGAAAAAAACTAAAGTTAAATGATGACTATGGAATACAAAAGAGTTGGAACGAGATAATAGAAATTCTCGGAGAGGATAAAGAAAATACTATCAGTTACTTAGAAAATTGTACTAAAAATTATTTGATTAATGCCAACAGAGATTTCTGATAAGTCAAGTTTGTATTTTGAAAAATGTAAGGAATTCTTATTGTTTTAGTAACATTTTCCCGCACCTTAATCCTCATGTATTTATTTTCCAAAAATGATATTCTAAAAGATGATTAGAGTAGGGAGAACTATACCTTTCTAGCTATGTAGTGTCACCTATCGAAGGGAAATAAAGAAACGTTTAGTTAAAAGTATTTAGGGTAAGAGTTTGTTAGTCAGCAATCATTCACCTGTTAAACTTACTGTTTTGGTTGATGAATTCGGCCAAAAGTTATCTATACATATACGAAAAAAATAGAAGGAGGCCAACAAGTGGGAGTTAGTTTGCAAACTTTAAAAAATAGGAGATCTGTTACTCTTCAGGGTATGAGTAATGCCAGAATGAGGATCACAGATTTGGAAGACAAATTAAGCAGATTGAAAACTGCATCTAATGCATTAAATGGGCAAATAAGTGAATTAAACACGATTAAGTCTACAATTGCCAATCTGCAAATCGATGGAAACATGTGGAAGGGGAAAGAAAAGTCAGAGTTTGATACTCATTATGAACAGTATAAAACAAATACTCAAAATTATATTGAAAAAACAGAAACAGCTAAAAGTGATATAGACGAAGAAATAAATCGAGTTCAAACCACCTTAACTAATGCAAGAGCCGGATTAGATAATTTAACAAGCACACTAGAAAGTTTAAATCGACAAATTAGTCAAGCTGAGAAGGAGTGATAAAATGGGGAAAATCAGTATAGATATGGCTGAATTTAATTCTAATGTGTCAAGCTTGAATTCCTCAATTGCGGAGGTGGATACAGGAATCAGCACAGGTGAAACGTTTGAAACTACAAATTTAAAGCCTTTTACCGAAAATTTAGAAGTGCTCATCCTGCTGATCAATCAATTAGACGCATATAAAGCGCATTTTAAAAAAGACATTGATGTATTAGAAAATGTGGGTGAATCCCTACAGGAACAAGATAATAAACTTGCATCGAATCAGTCGGCAGCTGCAAGCTCCGGTGGCTATAAGCCGATTCATGTTTAGAGGAAGGAAGATGAAAATTGAGTCTTAAAGTTGATTTGCCAGAAGTGATTGCCTTATCAGATAAGATTTCACAAGGGCAAGCAAAAGCTGAAGCAAGTCTTGCCACGGTTAAAAAGGATATTGGAAGTTTGGACGCAATGGAATCGTTTAAAGGGAAGTCTGCTGAGGTTGCGAAATATTATTTTGCAGAATTCCATCAATCAATCATTGAAGCTTTTCAGCAACTCCTCATTGAAATAGATGCAGACTCTAATAAAAATATTAGCGACTTTTTAGGAAAAGTAGATTCAAGTCAAGAAGCGAAAGTATATCAATCTTATATAGAGGAACAAAAAGAAACCATTGAATCGACATACTCAGATTTTGAATCTCTTTCTCAAGAAATTAATCAGACGATTAACAGCGTTTCTGATCTTGTCAGTGTGATCAAACCAAATTTTTACGAGATAACAACGAAAAAAAATATTCTTACCCGAATTATAAATGATCTTGTTCAGAATATGGGCGATTATTCTAATCAGGCTGACACTGCCAAAATGAGGGAGATGTTGGAGCATATTCAATTGTTAATGAGTAATGCTCAAGCCAAAAAGGGTGAAGAAAGATTTACAGAGTTTTATAGAGGAGATTCTAAAAAAGCAAAAAAGAAACTTGATAAATGGGTGGATAGTAAACGAGAGAAAACTTCACTTGAGAAATTAGCAAGTGGAGGAAATGTTGTTAAAAATATATTTAAGTATAGTAATTATACAAATGTTGCTACTCAAGGAATAACCATGTATTCTATCTTGAAACATATGGGGAAAGAGCACTCAAAGGCTTTGAGGAAATCGGGATTACATTCTTTCTCGACGATGAACTATATCCGGTATAATAACCGGTTAGCTTTGAGTAATATTTACAAACTACCTAATAAGCACTTTATGCAGGTTTTCAAGCAAGTAACAAAACAACGAGTCAATCCGATTCAAGCTATTAAAAATTTAGCTCCTTATTCAACCTTGCCTAATCCTAGTTTAGCTGGAAGCGATTTTGCCCATAAGCTGATGAAAAGTGAATTTATTAGAAGTCTGGACTTGAAAAAATTCCAGGAATTTAAAAGCTTACCTATTACAGGTAGAGCTAAATCAATGTTTAAAACCTTTAGAAAGGAACTGTATGGTAACAAAATAAAGACAACCAAAAAATTAATTAATCAAACAAATTGGAAAAAACCACAAACTCTTATGAAGGGCGCTTTAGATGAGGTAAAAGGAAAGACAAAGGGACTAAATGTTTTAGGTAAAATTGGAAAATTGGCAGGCCCCTTAGGTGCAGGACTACACGTAGCAGATAACTTTAATGAACATAAAGGAAATACACAAAAAGCAATTGTCGGATCTGCGGTGGATATCGCTGGAAGCAGTGTTGCAACAGCTACAGGAGCCGCTATTGGATCAGCTTTCTTACCTCCAATTGGAACGGTAGTTGGTGCAGGAGTGGGAATTGGAGTAAGTCTTGTGTTGAATAATAAGTGGGGAAAACCACCAAAAAGTGCTTTAGATCATATCAAAGGAGGTACAAATAAAGCAATCAATAAGATAAAAGGTTGGTTTAAATAGAAAGGAATGAAAGTATTTTGGCGCAATTAACTGAACAAGACTTTCAAGATGTTAAAGATGAAATTAAAGACGGTCGACTTTCTCCAGACAGTGTTCGATTTTACTTAGGAGTTTTTATGTTCTTTTCGGCACTTATGGTAGGAGTAGCTTTCGCGGTTGCAGCTTCAAGCAGTAGCGTAATTGGTTGGGATAATTTATCTGTTTTTTGGCAATCTGTATTTTGGTTACAGGCAGCCCTATTTTTATATCAGCTTATATTAGTATTTCTTGTTCGAGGTAAAAGTAACTGGACACAAATGTTATTAATTATTAGTTATGTCGTTTATACGTATAAAATGGTCTTAGATCCATTTGTTGTAATGTCAATGTTTGCAATGAATGACGGCGTTTATGAAACATTTCGTCCTGTCTTTGTCATTGTTATTATAGTTGGGTTTTTGTTACACGTATATCTAATTGGGCGTACTTTTAAAGAATTAAAAGTCAAAAAGAGTAAAAAAAATAAAAAGGAAAAAAGTGGAAACACTATGTATGCTTTTATTCCAATTCTATTTTTGCTTGTTTCCATTACAGGGTACATCATCAAAAATGAACTATTAGGAGAAAATGAGATATTATTTGGAACAGGTGTATTTACATTCCTCTATATTGCTGTAATGGTTGGTGCTGTAGAATTTGTTATGGGGGCGTATTGTATTATACGTTTTCCGTCCTTTCGAGTAAATCCACCTTCAACTAAGAAGAAAAATGCCTGAAAAGAGCAGAAGGAATGAATCAATGATATGTCTAAGTTAACTGAAGAAGACTTTCCAGACATAAAGGAAGAGCTGAAAACTGGAAGGATTTCTCCAGAAGGTATTCGTGCTGGTTTAGGTGCTTTTATGTTTTTTTCTGTACTTATGATAGGTATCGCTTATTTGGTTGTAAATGCAAGTAATACAGTAATTGGCTGGGATAATTTGTCATTTTTTTGGCAAACAGTTTTTAAGCTACAAGTAGTCCTTTTTATTCTCCAGCTGTTTTTAATATTTATTGTTCGAGGTCGCACTAATAGGAGTCAAATCGCTTTAAATGTAAGCTTTGTATTATATACCTACAAAACGGTTTTGGATCCATTCATTATGACGTTAATGTTTGCAAAGGATAGGGGAGTCTATAACGAATATGCCCCCTTAATTGTAATAATTATATTATTAGGATTCATTCTGCATTTTTATTTAGTTTTCAAAGCTTTTCAAAACATTAGAAATGAGCAAGGTTTAAATAGAAAAGTAAAAAAAGAGAAAAATAAAAAGTCTTTCTTTACCGTGTTAATTCCATTTGTTTTTTTGGTAGCTTCAATTACAGGATATATTGTTAAAAACGATTTGTTGGGTGAAAATGAAATTCTATTTGGAGTCGGAATAAGTACACTAGTGTTTATATCTACCTTAATCGGTGCTATAGAATTTGTGAAGGGTGCCTACTGTGTCATTCGTTTTCCGTCATTTCGAGTAAATCCACCTTCAACCAAAAAGAAGAATGCTTGAAGAGAGCAGAAGGAATGAATCAGTGATATGTCTAGGTTAACCGAAGAAGACTTTTGGGATATTAAAGAAGAACTTAAAGACGGTCGACTTTCTCCAGACAGTGTTCGATTTTACCTAGGAGTTTTCATGTTTGTTTCATTAATATTTGTAGGAATTGCTTTTACTGTAGTAAGTGTAAGTGATTCTGTAATTGGTTGGACAAATTTATCTGTTTTTTGGAAGTCTATATTCTGGTTACAAGGCATTTTGTTTATATTACAACTTATCCTGATATTTTTAGTCAACGGAAAAAGCAACTGGAAACAAGTGTTGTTAAATATTAGTTATGTTATTTTCACGTATAAAGTAGCTTTAGATCCTTTGATAATGACTTTAATGTTTGCTAAAAACGATGGAGTTTATGAACAGTACGCACCTTTGGCTTTAGCTATAATTATTTTTGGGTTTGGAGTACATTTTTATTTAATTAGAAGAAAATTTAGTGATTTAAAGCCGAAAAAGAAGAAGAAAAAAGAGAAAAATTGGAATGTTTTACTATATACATTTATTCCAGTGCTTTTTTTACTAGTTTCTGTGACAGGGTACATCTTTAAACATGATTTGTTGGGAGACGATGATATTCTATTTTTACTTGGAGTTGATTTAGTAATATTAACTGCTATATTGATAGGAGCTGTTGAATTTGTATTAGGAGCTTACTGCTTGATTCGTTTTCCATCTTTCCGAGTAAATCCTCCCTCTTCAAAGAAGAATGCTAGATCTAACAAAGCGTAAGGGATTGAAAGATTGAATGTCTCAGTTAACAGAAAAAGACTTTATGGATATTAAAGATGAAATTAAAGAAGGCCGACTTTCACCTGGGAGTATTCGTGTATTTTTAGGTGCTTTTATGTTTTTTTCATTAATTATGGTTGGTATTGCTTATATGGGGGTAGCTGCCAGTAACAGTGTAATTGGTTGGGAAAACTTATCAATATTTTGGCAAACCGTATTCAAATTACAAGCAATTTTGTTTGTATTTCAACTTGTATTAATTTTTCTTGTACGTGGAAAAAGTAATTGGTCGCAAATATTGTTAACTATTAGCTACGTTTTTTACACATACAAGATGGTTCTCGATCCATTCGTTATGACACTTATATATACTATGGATCAAGGAGTTTATGAAGTATATGCCCCTCTTGTAATATTAATTATTATATTAGGTTTTTTATTTCATATCTTTTTTATTATACGTTACTTTAAAAATCTAAAAAAAGGAAATAAGAATAAAGAAGCAAGAGAAAATAAAAGTAATTCTAAGCTAATTGCTTTTACACCTTTCCTTTTTTTGCTTGTAGGAATCACAGGTTACATTATTAGAAACGACTTATTAGGTGATACTGACATATTATTTCTTCTTGCAATCGGTGTATTTCTATTAGTTGCTATAATGATTGGAGCAGTCGAATTTGTGATGGGAGCCTACTGTGTCATTCGTTTCCCATCTTTCCGAGTAAATCCTCCCTCTTCAAAGAAGAATGCTAGATCTAACAAAGCGTAAGGGATTGAAAGATTGAATGTCTCAGTTAACTGAAAACGACTTTTTGGATATTAAAGATGAAATTAGAAATGGAAGACTTTCTCCAGCAAGTATTCGAGTGGGTTTAGGAGTATTCATGTTTTTCTCCTTGATCGTAATAGGGGTATCCTATGTGGCAGTTAATGCCAGTAATACAGTAATAGGTTGGGAAAACTTATCGGTAATTTGGAAAGCAATTTTTTGGCTACAAGCAGTTTTGTTTTTATTTCAACTTATTCTAATTTTCCTAATAAGTGGAAAAAGTAACTTTACGCAAATTGTATTGAGCATAGCTTATGTAATATACACTTATAAGATGGCATTAGATCCTTTTATTATGATATTAATGTTCGCAAAAAATGATGGTGTGTACGATGAGTTTTATCCTCTTGTATTGGGTGCCATCATTTTAGGTTTTATCATCCACTTTTATTTTTTAAGAAGAGCTTTTAGGGGGGGAAAAGCAAATAGAGATAAGCATAATGAAAGGAAATCAGGCTCTTCACTATATATGTCCATACCTATCATTTTTTTACTGGTGTCTGCGACAGGGTATATTATAAAAAACGATGTTTTAGGAAGTAACGACAATTTATTTTTTCTCATAGTAGCATTCATTTTATTAGTTGCCTTATTAATCGGTGTTATAGAATTTGTGAAGGGTGCCTATTGTGTCATTCGTTTCCCGTCATTTAGAGTGAACCCTCCTTCAACTAAGAAGAAAAATGCTTGAAAAAATAAAGGAGGGGAGTCCGTGAATGTCTAAATTAACTGAAAAAGATTTCATAGATATCAGAGATGAAATCAACAATGGACGGCTATCTCCTAGAAACATTCGTAAAGGGCTAGGAATTTTTATGTTTTTTTCCGCTATAGCGATAGGGACGGCATTTGCAGTAGCTGCATCGGAAAGTAGCGTTATCGGTTGGGAAAATTTATCGGGATTTTGGCAAACTGTTTTTAAATTACAATTAATTCTCTTTCTTTTACAAATAATTTTGATATTTCTTGTTAGGGGAAAAAGTGGTTGGTCAACTATTCTTTTAAGTGTAAGTTATGTATTTTATACGTATAAAATGGTATTGGATATTTATGTTACCTTATCGATGTTTGCAATGAATGACGGTGTATATGAGAAATTTGTACCTATAATTTTAATAGTAATAATTGCTGGTTTTATCTTTCATTTCTTTTTAGTTTATCGATCACTTAAAAATAGAAAAGAAGAAGAAATTAAAGATAGCGAAAAGGGGAAAAGTGGTAAATTAATTTACATTTCTCTACCTGTTTTATTTTTTCTTGTATCTATTACTGGATACATAGTTAGGGACTGCTGAACAATTCACTATACAGCCCAAATTCGTTTGGCGAGTGTACTAAAAAACATTCCGAAAAATTGCCAAAAAAGGAGGCGCAGTTTGCGCTCCAAGTTTAAAACGAGGATTTGTATAGAAATTACCGTTTCACTCGTTTGTTGAAGGCATGTCGAAATAAGGCCCATACCATAGCGGCGTTTGCCTTCTCCGAATTTGCCTTCGATTTCAATTCGTTCTGTGGCGTCCTGCTTTTCTAATTGTTTCTGCTCTTTGGCCTTTTCTTTTGATGGTCGACCAAGGGCAGGGCCGCTGAGACGGATTCCTTTTTTCTTACAATATTCTCGATTATCTCGATTGCGATAGATT
>NZ_JBPPZG010000186.1:0-7684 GCF_051918545.1 Pseudogracilibacillus amylolyticus (SeqCode)
GTCTGAAGACTCAGAAGCAGTGGTTTTCTGCTTCGGAGGCTGAAGCCGTGCCCACGGAAAGCGAAGTATTCTGCCGAAGCGGTATTTACATCGCAACTTTGTTTAGATATTTACAGAGCAAATCAACTAAAGTTACTCAACAGTTTATGGATTTTGTATCAAATAATACCCTTTTAGAAAATCGCCTTTTAAAATTAATTAAATACAGACCAACTAGAAATAAACTCAATTCGTAAAATATACGGTTGTTCAGAGAAAATTATGTTAAAATAGAATTTGATACGTAAAAAAGCAAAAAGGGGAGTAAAAAATATGCTAAAAGTTCAAGAATTACGAGAAATAATTAGACTTATTGATCAATCTTCAATAAGTGAATTTGTTTATGAAAATGATGGTTCATCCATAACAATTAAGAAACCGACAGAAGATAAACAAGTAAATGTAAGGGAAGAAGTTATCCAAACTTCACCTGTAGTACAAGTACCTGTTGTTGAGAAAGAAGAAGCAGTAAAAGAAGTGCCAAAGCAGGAAGCGGATACAGAGGTAGTTACAACGGACGACGATAATGTTGTTGAAATCGTTTCACCAATGGTTGGAACTTTTTATCGTAAACCATCTCCTGAAAGTGATCCATATGTAAAAGTAGGAGATAAAATTGATGAAAGTACCATTGTTTGTATTGTAGAAGCAATGAAATTGTTTAATGAGATTGAAGCGGAAACAACTGGAGAAATTGTAGAAGTTCTCGTCGGTGATGGCGAATTAGTTGAGTATGGACAAGCCTTATTCAAAGTTAAAACAAACTAAGGGGACGATAGAAGTGATTAAAAAATTATTAATCGCTAACAGAGGTGAAATAGCCGTTCGAATTATTCGCGCATGTAAGGAACTCGGAATTGAAACAGTTGCTGTATTCTCAGAAGCTGATCGAGAAGCATTACATGTAGAACTTGCTGATGAGGCTTATTGTATCGGTCCAGCACCGGGAACAGAAAGTTATTTAAATATAACAAATATAATGACGATTGCTACGTCTACTGGTGTAGATGCTATCCATCCCGGATACGGTTTTTTAGCGGAAAATGTGGATTTTGCAGAAATATGTAAAGAATGTAATGTAAAATTTGTTGGCCCTTCACCTGAAGCGATACAGAAAATGGGAATTAAAGATGTTGCTCGCCGTACAATGAAAGAAGCAGGGGTACCGATTGTTCCTGGATCAGAAGGAATTTTGGAGAATGAAGAAGAAGCGATAAAAGTTGCTGAAGAAATTGGTTATCCGGTAATTATTAAAGCTACTGCAGGTGGTGGTGGAAAAGGAATCCGCGTAGCTTATAATAAAGAGGAATTAATCAATGGATTTCGTATCACACAAAAAGAAGCAGAAACGGCTTTTGGTAATCCAGGAGTTTATTTAGAGAAAAATATTGAAGATTTCAGACATGTTGAAATTCAAATTTTGGCAGATGAACATGGAAATGTCGTTCACCTTGGAGAAAGGGATTGTTCGATCCAAAGACGTCTGCAAAAATTAATTGAAGAGACTCCATCACCTGCCATAACCCCGGAAATAAGAGAAGCTATGGGGGATGCGTCTGTTAAAGCTGCCAAAGCAGTAAATTATGTTGGTGCTGGAACCATCGAATACATTTTCAATCGTGAAAATAATGAATTTTACTTTATGGAAATGAACACTCGTATTCAAGTAGAACATCCAGTAACTGAAATGGTAACAGGAGTAGACTTAATAAAAGAACAAATTAAAATTGCAAATAACGAAAAATTATCCATTTCTCAAGATGAAATTGAATTTAATGGATGGTCAATTGAATGTCGAATTAATGCGGAAGATCCATTCAAAAACTTTATGCCATCTCCCGGAGAGATCGAAATGTACTTACCACCTGGAGGGCTAGGGGTTAGAGTAGATTCCGCTGTATATCCAGGTTACTCAATTCCACCTTTTTATGATTCAATGGTCGCTAAGCTGATTACATATGGAGCAACACGTGATGAAGCAATTCGTCGTATGAAAAGAGCTTTAGACGAGTTTGTTATCGAAGGAGTACATACAACGATTCCTTTTCACTCTTTAATTATGGATCATGACGTATTTAAAAAAGGCGATTTTAATACCAATTTCTTAAAAGATCATCCGATTAGTCAAGATGAATAAATAATTTTCTTAAGGTCAAAAGGATATTCCTTTTGACTTTTCTTCTTCATATAATTATTAAAATATACAGACGGCTAAAAATGTCCTTTTGCTTTCTTCTAGCATTGTACCCGTAAATTTGATACGATTTCTTAAAAGATTATTAATTCTAATTAGAGGAGAAATATTGATGGATCGACGTACAGCAAGAGAAGAAGCATTTAAATTATTGTTTCAGCAAGAGATAAACAGAGATGAAGAAATAAATAGTGAAAAAATGGATCCTTTTACGAGAAAAATTGTTCTTGGGGTAATAGATAATAAAGAGGATATCGATCAATTAATTAGTAATCATTTAAAAAATTGGTCATATGAAAGAATAGCACTCGTTGAGAAAACAGTCTTACGTATTGCAGTTTTTGAAATTACATATTTAGATGATATTCCAGTAGGGGTTTCGATTAATGAAGCAGTTGAGCTATCACATACATATGGAGATGAAAAATCCGGAAAATTTGTTAATGGCGTTTTATCAAATATAATCGAACAAAAGGAGTCTTAAAATGGGAGCAGAAATTATTAACGGACAACTGTTAGCAAAAGAGTTAAGAGAAAATATGAAAAATGAAGTTACCGAGCTAAAACAAAAAGGACTTACTCCACATTTAACTGTCATTTTAATTGGCGATGATCCTGCTTCTCATTCTTACGTAAGGGGAAAAGAAAAAGCCTTGGCCGAAGTTGGTATTTCCTCTGAAATAATTAGAATGGATAAAACAGTTGATCAGAAAACGTTACTAACGAAAATTGCAGAGTTAAACAAAGATGAAAATGTTCATGGAATTTTGGTACAATTACCATTACCAAACCATATCGAAGAACAGAAAGTCATTGAAGCGATCGACCCGGCTAAAGATGTTGATGGTTTTCATCCAATTAATATAGGACGTATGATGGTAGGACAGGATGCATTTTTACCTTGTACTCCTTACGGTATTATTGAAATGTTGAAATCCAAAAATATAGAAATCGCTGGAAAACACGTCGTCGTTATGGGAAGAAGTAATATTGTCGGAAAGCCGATGGGACAATTACTTCTAAATAAAAATGCTACAGTTACTTATTGCCATTCCAAAACTCAAGATATTAAAAGTTATACAAAAAAAGCGGATATTTTAATAGTAGCTGTTGGAAAAGCAAATATAGTTGATGCCTCCTATATTAAAGATGGGGCAGTAGTAATAGACGTTGGGGTAAACCGGACTGAAGAAGGAAAATTAACGGGAGATGTTGACTTTGATGATGTAAAAGAAGTGGCATCCTTCCTTACTCCAGTGCCAAAAGGAGTTGGGCCGATGACGATAACGATGCTACTATCTAATACAATAAAAGCAGCCAAAGGATTGAGTTAATTTTGAAATCAAAGTACTTAACGGTTTCTGCATTAACAAGATATTTAAAAAGAAAAATTGAGATGGATTCTCATTTGCAAGAAGTGTGGTTAAAAGGTGAAATTTCTAACTTTAACCATCACAGTCGTGGCCATATGTATTTAACAATAAAAGACGATAACTCTAGAATACAGGCAGTGATGTTTACTGGCAATAACCGTCATTTAAAGTTTACTCCAGAAGATGGGATGAATGTTTTAATTCAAGGAAATATAGGCGTTTTTGAGCCTTATGGCAATTATCAATTATATATTAAAAACATGGAGCCTGATGGAATTGGTGCTTTATATTTAGCATATGAACAATTAAAGGAAAAATTACACCGTGCAGGTTATTTCGATGCGCATCATAAACGCCCCATTCCAAAGTTTCCACAACATATTGCAATTATCACATCTCCAACTGGCGCAGCTGTAAGAGATATAATTACAACAATCGAGAGAAGGTACCCGATTGTTCAATTGACTGTTATTCCCGTATTGGTTCAAGGTGAAGGAGCAGCTGAGTCGATTAAACAGGCAATCGAATATGCATGTAAATCAGGGAAATTTGATACAATTATTGTAGGACGAGGTGGCGGATCCATCGAGGATCTCTGGTGTTTTAATGAAGTACAAGTAGTAGAGGCAATTTTTAAATCAACTGTACCGGTAATTAGCGCTATCGGGCATGAAACAGATACGACAATTAGTGATTATGTTTCGGATTTACGGGCAGCTACCCCTACAGGTGCTGCAGAACTTGCAGTACCCTCGTTAATGGAATTACAAGACACTGTCCTTCATTTAAAAGCCAGATTATCTAAACTCACTCAACTTTCTATTATGAAAAAAACCGAAATATTGCAATCGTTAAGAAAGTCTTACGCTTTTCATTTTCCAAAACAATTATTGAATGAAAAGGAACAATATATCGACAGACTCAATGAAAAATTACAAACTCAGTTTTTAACCATCCAACAAAAAAAGCGAACTAACTTTGATCATCAGCTTACTCGTCTTTATTCCCAACATCCAAGTAGGAAAGTAAGTGAAGCTGTTGAGAAAGTAGATAGTTTAAAAAAACAATCAAAAAAATATACAATATCCATTTTGAATCAAAAGCAAGAAAAGTTATTAAATGTTGTTGATAAGCTAACTTTAGTTAATCCATTACATATTATGAAGCGTGGATTTGCTCTACCTTACGATAAAAATGGTAAAATAATTAAGTCAACTACTGAAGTTTCTCCACAGGAAGAAATTAAAGTAAAAGTAACGGATGGATCGATTTATTGTAAGGTAAAAGAAGTACGGAGGGCTAGCGATGAATGATAATGAAAAAGAAAATTTGTCTTTTGAAGAAGCTTTAACGAAACTTGAAGAAATTGTAAATAAATTAGAACAAGAAGATGTTCCTCTTGAATCTGCTATTAATTATTATCAAGAAGGCATGAAATTATCGAATCTATGTGATGATATTTTAAAAAATGCTCAAAAGAAAATGACACAAATATTAAATGAAGAAGAAGAAATAGAACCATTCGAGTTACGGGAGGAATAAACCTAGTGTCGATAAATATTGATCAATATATTGAACAAGAAAAACGTTTATTTGAAATGGAATTAAACAATATTTTACAGGAAAAGAACATTCCAAAATCTTTACTGGCTTCCATGTCTTACTCTCTATTTGCCGGTGGGAAAAGGCTTCGTCCCATTTTGTTATTAGCAAGTTATAATACATTTGCAGCAAATAAAGAGAAAGTATTGAAAACAGCAGCTGCTTTAGAGATGATTCATACATACTCCTTAGTTCATGATGATCTGCCCGCAATGGATGATGATGATTACAGAAGAGGGAAGTTAACAAATCATAAAAAATTTGATGAAGCAACTGCAATACTTGCTGGTGATGCACTACTTACATATGCCTTCGAATTAATTGCTAATGATGATTTATTAAATGAAAATGAAAAAGTATTCATTATAAGTTCATTAGCTACTGCTAGTGGACCCGAAGGAATGGTAGCAGGTCAGATTTTAGACATGGAAGGGGAAACAAAATCCTTAACACTTGAAGAGTTAGAAACAATTCATGTCCTTAAAACTGGGCGCTTAATTAATTTTGCAATAATCTCAGGCGCATTTTTAGCAAATGCAAGTGATGAGCAGCTAAAGCATTTAGAAGAATTTGCATATTATTTGGGACTAATATTTCAAGTGCAAGATGATATACTAGATGTAATTGGTGATCCCGAAAAAATCGGGAAACCGATTGGCAGTGATGTTTCGAATGATAAAAGTACTTATCCAAATTTATTAGGGTTGGATGGAGCTCAAGTACAAAAAGAAAAATATGTAGAAAAAGCCGAAAAAGCGTTACAAAAAGCTAATGCTGAACAATCTTATTTATATTCCTTACTTTGCCATTTCAGTGAAAGAGATCATTGATGGTAAATAGATTTTTTTGTAAAATTATGATATACTAAATTGTATATAAGGAATGGTGCAGTATCCTAGTCAGTCCTCCTATTCTGAAGGCGGGCCTAAAAATTCGCCAAAGGGCATATCGATGAAGTTCCTTGTGTAGGCTTGAGGCGCCCAGCCTTGGGTCTATGCTGGGAGTTAAGGTTTATGGGCGATCCACAAAGGCATGTGGGCGTTGACCCATTGACCGCGGAGGCCCATCTCTGTAGTCAAAGTCTATCATGGCCTAGACTATGGAATGGGGTATGAACCTGTCCACAAAGACCAATGCATTCGTCTTTCAATAGACAGCGTAGCCTGCCTTGAGTGGTATCCGAGGGGATTAGAGATTATAGAAGAAGATATTAGTTGGCCACTAACGCTTCTTTTCACCTCTATGAAATCGGTACTGCAAAAGAGGCTAGGAATAGGTTAAAGACTGGTGAGGAAATCTCCTAGGCTGTTCGAAATGACATTTAAAAGGGTTTATAGTGCGGACTAAGTGGTAATCCAGTCTAACTTTTGGCGACAAAGTTAAAATAGATTTAAAAGGGAACTGCCTAGGTGGCGACATCGGGTATCTATTTGGGAAAACCTACTGGACCTAAGCCGCAGTCTTAACCTTTTACATGACCATTCCCTCGTACATATCCTAATGATAGGTTAAGGTAGGACTTGTAAATGAACCAAAAAATAAAACGTTCGATAAAATTTAGTTTAACTATAGCCGTTATCACATTTGTGTTAGCGGCTATTTTTTCAAGTTTTTCTTCTTCATTATTAAACAATGTCTCATGGATGATAGGACTTATTATTGTCCTCATAATTGTGTTGATTGGAATAATATTCGACATGTTAGGTATTGCTTCAACAGCAGCAAAAGAAGCACCTCTGCACGCAATGGCGGCTGAAAAGGTGACTGGTGCAAAAGAAGCAGTTAATATATATAAAAATGCCGATAAATTTGCAAGTTTTTGTAATGATGTAATAGGTGATATATCTGGTATTATAAGTGGAAGTGCGCTTACTATTGTAATTTTAGATATTACAAAGATTCTTCAAGGTACAACTGAGCCTACTCCACAAATTTTTCTATCTGTTTTTTTAACGAGTTTAGTTGCAGCCTTAACAGTTGGTGGCAAAGCACTTGGCAAATATTTTGCAATTCATTCTTCAACGGAGATAATATTATTAGCAGGCAAAATAATATTTTTTATTCAGGACAAGTTAAAAATTAGAGTGTTGTCAAAAACGAATAAAAGATAATTGCACCAAAAAGCTTCGACATCGTATATTTTGTTCCGTTAAAAAATATTTTGTTACACAATATCCGTAAACTGTTGAGCAACTTAAGTCGATAACATATCGGTTAATCTAGATACTGCACCGTTGATTTCCGCCTCCGGGCAGTTCGCTTTCCGTGGGCACGGCGGTCTGCCTCTGAAGCAGAAAACCACTGCTTCTGAGTCTTCAGACACATGCTTTTCCCACAGGATCGACTGCCCTCCGGCTTCAATCAACCATTGAGATAGTAGTAACAAACTATGCAAAGCTGTTTACCAAGTACACCCAGCGAAGGAAATACACGGAGACTCCTGCAGGAGGAAAGGCCTAGGTGAGACAACGCAGTG
>NZ_JBPPZG010000187.1:0-7676 GCF_051918545.1 Pseudogracilibacillus amylolyticus (SeqCode)
AGATGCAATTATGTTATCTGGCGAAACAGCTGCAGGAGATTTTCCGGTTGAATCAGTTAAAATGATGAATGTAATTGCTCTTAAAACAGAATCAGCACTTGATCATGAAATGGTATTGAAACATCGAATCAAATCTAGTTCTATGACGATTACGGATGCGATTAGTCAATCTGTAACGCATACCGCAAAAAATTTAGGCGTAAGTGCTATTATCACTCCTACCCAAAGTGGACATTCTGCACGAATGGTTGCAAAATATCGTCCAAAAGCACCAATTATCGCTGTTACTTTTTCTAAAAATGTCTTTCGTCAACTCACTTTAGTCTGGGGAGTATACCCTGTTTTAAGTGAAGAGATCAATGATACGGATGAATTATTGGATACAGCGGTAAATAAAGGGTTAGAAACAGGGTTATTTACAAGAGGTTGTAAAGTTATCATTACTGCCGGCGTACCGGTTGGAGTGAGTGGAACCACAAACTTAATGAAAGTTCATGTTATCGGAAATGTAATTGCAACAGGTCAAGGAATCGGACGCAACTATGTTTATGGTCAAACAGTCGTTACAAATGATATTCAAGAAGCAAATGAAAGATTAAATAAAGGTGATATTCTTGTCACTTCCGCAACGGATAAGGATATGATGCCGGCGATTAAAAGAGCTGGTGGATTAATTACAGAAGAAGGAGGATTAACTTCACATGCAGCTGTAGTGGGGCTTAGCTTAGGGATACCAGTTATCGTAGGAGTAGAAAATGCATTAAATATTATTAAAGATGGTGAAGATATTACAATTGATGGAGGTACAGGGAATATCCACCAGGGACATGCGAGTGTGCTATAATGTAAATATAGTCAAAAGGAATTTAAACTGAAAGGTCGATACCTATGTATTGGTTCATTCTCATCTTTATCCTTCTACCAGCAATAGAAATTGGCATTTTTATTTGGAGTGGAAACGCAATCGGTGGCTGGTCAGTAGTAGGTCTCATTATCTTGTCGAGTATTATTGGGGCTGCGCTTGTAAAAAAAGAAGGATTGGAAACATGGAAAAAAGCACAATTAGCGATGTATAATCGAGAGGTACCTAGAGAAGAAATAATCGATGGAATTTGTATCATTCTTGGGGGCATACTTTTATTAGCCCCCGGATTTGTGACGGATTTTCTTGGGTTTTTATTAGTCCTCCCTTGGACAAGACCTCCATTTAAGAAGTTAATCATATTCTTAATCCTAAAAAGAATCTCAAAAGGAAATATTATTTTCCGAAGATGGTAAACAAATTCAACAAGACTAGGATATATCTAAATGTTTTACTCCAAAGATGAATGGTAATAGAAGAAAGTTTATGATGATACTATTCAAACTGTCGGCTCTTCATACGTAGTTGAAGGAAACTGTGCAGTAGTGAAAACTTAAAAACCTAGTAACAGCTTCGTTGATTTCCGCCTCCGGGCAGTACGCTTTCCGTGGGCACGGTTTCAGCCTCTGAAGCAGAAACCCACTGCTTCTGAGTCTTCAGACACGTGCTTTTCCCACAGGAGTTGACTGCCCTCCGGCTCCAACCAACCATTGAGATAGTAGTAACAAACTGTGCAGAGTTGTTTACCAAGCACACCCAGCGGAGGAAATACACGGAGACTCCTACGGGAGGAAAGGCCTAGGTGAGACAACGCAGTGCGTAGCACAAGGAAGGCTCATCAGCCGCCCGTGGAAAGCGCAGTGTATTTCCGTAGCGGAGGACAATTACTATCCAACTTTACTCAACAGTTTACGGATACAGTTTGAAATATAATTTATCATTCGGATTTCCCTTTGAGTTAAACGCTTTTGCTCCAGTCTGATTAAATTATCCATTCTTTATAAACCGCCAAATATAATGGACGATTCCTGCGTGGTAGATTGCACTAATGATAATAAGTGCAATTGGCGTGATAAAAATACCGATTAAACCTAAACTTTGTATGCCAATAAACAAAATAATTAAAGCAACTAAAGGATGAAGACCAATACTAGAGGCGAGTATTCTCGGTTCAATAATTTGCCTTATAATAATAATTCCAATATATAAACAAGATAATTGAATAGTTAAGATGTATTGTTCTGTGAAAAAATTATAAATGATCCATGGTATAAAAATAGCACCTATCCCTACATATGGAATAAAATCGACAAAGAATGTTGTTAAAGTGATCATTAGTACGTTTTCGACCTTGAATATAAATAGGCTGACCATTACAATAAGACTAGAAATTGTTGTAATAATTATTTGTGCTTTCAAAAAGCCAAATACAGAACTTTTCAAGTGTTTAAAGATTGGCTGTAATTTTTGAATAAATCTTTTGGGAACATTGTTGTACAAATGGACTTTTAATTGCTCTAAATCTTTTGTCATTAAAAATGAAGCTAATAATATAAAGATAATTATTGTCCCAACATAGGATAAAGATGACAGAACAGTTGAAGTTGATAAAATTATATTTTTTAAAAAGTAAGAACTAGATGATCCCAGTTCATCTATCATTAGGTGGATATACTGATCAATATCAATTTCTTCAGTAGGTGGCAGGAAAGTTATCGTTTTAGTTAGCTTCTCGTAAGCCGGCAACAGATAAGCTTGTCCTATTTCCGTTAATAGTAATTTAATATTTTTAAATTGTTCTGGTAATGACTCAACTAAAGAAGTTGACTCTTCCAGCAATCTTTTTAATAAAAAGAAACAGCCGGTAGTAAATAATGTAAAAAAACTCATCATTGTAAATAATGTAGCTATCGTTCTGTTAAGTTTCCATTTGAATTGTATTTTAGTAACAAGCGGATTTAGAATGAAGGCGACAAGCAGTGCAATAATAAATGGATAAATATAAATAAACGTATATTTTCCTATTAAAAAAAATCCGACCAAGATTGCGGAAACAGATAAAAACCGCAGAAATTTTATAATAAATTGGTTATCCATTATTTACCCTCTTTTAATCAAAAAATTCTATGAAAATAGTAAATACCCTCTTTTCCTACTATATGTTCAATAGTTATTTTATAGACTTTATATGTCAAAAAGAGTGCGTAAATGGTCAGAATTCTTTAGTGATCCCTTATAATTTATTTGAGAAAACCAAGAAAAACCAACAGTTTGTAATAGCTTTCAATTCACTTTAGAGGAAAAATCCTTTATAATAATTTTTAAAGAAAAGCTTTAAAATATATCATATATATTTATCATTCAATTTTAAACAGAATTAAATTATAAAAAGGAGAGATTAGTTATGACAGCTACAAGAGGACTTGAAGGGGTTATTGCTACAGAGTCATCAATTTGTTCTATTATCGATGATAAGCTAGCATATGCGGGGTATTCGATTGATGACTTGGCAGAAAACGCTACTTTTGAAGAAGTTGTGTACTTATTATGGAATCGTGAACTTCCAACTCAAGAACAATTGAATGAGATTCGTACAGAACTTGCAAATGAAATGGAAGTACCTGAAGCGATTTATGACCATTTACGTTCCTATGATTTAACAAAGGTTCACCCAATGGCAGCGCTTCGTACAGCGGTTTCTTTACTCGGATTGTATGATGAAGAAGCGGACGTAATGGATAAAGATGCAAACCACCGAAAAGCAATTCGACTACAAGCAAAAGTTTCCACGATAGTAACAGCTTTATCAAGAATTCGTCAAGGTAAGGATCCAGTAACACCTAAGAAAAACCTAAGCTTTGCTGAAAACTTTATTTATATGTTAAACGGAAAAGAAGGCGAAGATATTGAAGTTGAAGCAATTGATAAAGCATTAGTTCTTCATGCAGACCACGAGTTAAACGCTTCCACTTTTACAGCTAGAGTATGTGTTGCTACTTTATCTGATGTATATTCTGGTATTACTGCTGCAATCGGTGCATTAAAAGGACCTCTACACGGTGGAGCGAACGAACAAGTTATGGCGATGCTTCTTGAAATCGGAGAAGAAGAGAATGCAATTCCTTATATTAAGAAAAAATTAGAAAATAAAGAACTTATCATGGGAATGGGTCACCGTGTATATCGCTCAGGAGATCCACGTGCAAAACACTTGCAAAAAATGTCTAAGGAGTTAACAAAGTTAAGAGGACAAGAAAAATGGTACAATATGTCCGTAGAAATTGAAAAGTACATTAAAGAACATAAAGGGCTACCTGCAAATGTTGATTTTTATTCCGCTTCTGTATATCATAGTTTAGGGATAGATCATGATTTATTTACACCTATTTTTGCGGTAAGCCGGATGTCGGGATGGTTAGCGCATATTTTAGAACAGTATGATAATAACCGCCTAATTCGTCCACGTGCTAAGTATACTGGTCCAGGTTTACGTGAATTTGTACCAGTAGAAGAGCGTAATTAATAAGTCAGGGAAGCTGGCTTACTGTAATAGCCGGTATCCCCGGCTATTATTTTGCTGTAGATAGTACATAATTATATCTATATGCTTATAGAGAAAGAGATTTTAGAACACTTGTAACTTAATAATCCGGATAAATAAATCGTAAGTCGATTCCTTGTGAAAGGTTATACAAATATTACTAGGAGGTTTTATTTAATGACTGATAAAATTGTTGTAGAAAATGGAGTATTGCAAGTACCAGATAATCCAGTAATCCCATTTATCGAAGGAGACGGAACTGGTCCTGACATTTGGGCTGCTGCAAGTCGAGTTTTGGATGCAGCTGTTGAAAAAGCATACGACGGCAAAAAGAAAATTGCTTGGAAAGAAGTTTTTGCTGGTGAAAAAGCATTTAATAAAACTGGAGAATGGTTACCACAAGAAACGCTTGATACTATTGAAGAATACAAAATTGCAATTAAAGGGCCTTTAACTACTCCTATTGGCGGTGGTTTTCGTTCATTAAACGTTGCCCTTCGTCAAGAACTTGATCTATATAATTGCTTACGTCCAGTTCGCCATTATACAGGAGTGCCATCACCTGTTAAACATCCAGAAGACGTAGATATGGTAGTTTTCCGTGAAAATACGGAAGATATTTATGCAGGAATTGAGTGGCAGCAAGGAACACCTGAAGTTAAAAAAGTAATTGACTTTTTACAAAATGAAATGGGCGTTAAAAATATTCGTTTCCCTGAAACTTCTGGAATTGGAATTAAACCAATTTCTGAAGAAGGAACAAAGCGTTTAGTTCGCGCTAGTATTGAATATGCAATTTCTGAAGGTCGTAAAAGTGTAACGCTTGTTCATAAAGGAAATATTATGAAATTTACAGAAGGTGCATTTAAAAATTGGGGATACGAAGTTGCTGAAGAAGAATTTGGTGATAAAGTATTCACATGGGCAGAATATGACCGCATTGTTGAAAAAGATGGTAAAGACGCTGCAAACAAAGCACAAGACGAAGCTGAAAAAGCTGGAAAAATTATCGTTAAAGATGCAATTGCAGATATTTTCTTACAACAAATTTTAACTCGTCCGAATGAGTTTGATGTAGTTGTTACAATGAACTTAAATGGAGATTATGTTTCAGATGCATTAGCGGCTCAAGTTGGTGGAATTGGAATTGCTCCTGGTGCGAATATTAACTACGATACAGGACATGCAATTTTTGAAGCTACACACGGAACTGCACCAAAATATGCAGGTCTTGATAAAGTGAACCCATCATCTGTTATTTTATCTGGTGTTTTAATGTTAGAACATTTAGGATGGAAAGAAGCGGCTGATTTAATTACTAATTCTATGGACAAAACTATTTCTTCAAAAGTTGTCACGTATGACTTTGCTCGTTTAATGGATGGAGCAACAGAAGTAAAATGTTCTGAATTTGCGGATGAACTAATCAAAAACATGTAAATCAATAAAATGGTATTCAAAAGTAAGATAAAAAGGATCGAGAACGGCTAAAGTTGTTGGTGCGCTAGGATCGTTTTATTCAAACGACTTAGCAACGCCGACACGAGCTTGTTTTATACGTGAAATTGTATTTTTATTAGACTTTTTGAACAACCTTTCAAAAGAAATGGGGATTTTCTAATGGCTATTAAACGAAGAAAGATCTCAATTGTAGGTTCAGGATTTACAGGCGCAACTACTGCGTTAATGGTCGCACAAAAAGAACTTGGTGATGTAGTATTAGTCGATATTCCGCAAATGGAAAAACCGACACAAGGAAAAGCATTAGATATGCTTGAAGCTAGCCCAGTCCAAGGTTTTGATGCGAATATTATTGGTACATCAGATTATGCAAATATTAAAGATTCTGATTTAGTTATTGTTACAGCGGGGATTGCTCGTAAACCCGGAATGAGTAGAGACGATTTAGTCAACACGAACGCTAGTATTATGAAATCAGTAGCACAAGAAATCAAAAAGTATGCACCGGAAACATTCATTGTTGTATTATCTAACCCTGTTGATGCGATGACATACACGATTTTTAAAGAAACTGGATTTCCAAAAGAACGTGTCATTGGGCAGTCAGGTATTTTAGATACAGCAAGATTCCGCACATTTGTAGCACAAGAACTGAATCTTTCGGTAAAAGATATTACCGGATTTGTATTAGGTGGACATGGAGACGATATGGTCCCACTTATCCGTTATTCTTATGCTGGCGGAATTCCTTTAGAAACATTAATTCCGAAAGATCGTTTAGATGCAATTGTTGAACGGACAAGAAAAGGCGGTGGAGAAATCGTCGAACTACTAGGAAATGGTAGTGCTTATTATGCTCCAGCTGCAGCTCTAACAGAAATGGCAGAAGCTATTCTTAAAGATCAACGACGTGTATTACCAGCAATCGCCTATCTTGAAGGTGAATACGGCTATAAAGATCTTTACCTTGGCGTGCCTGTTATATTGGGTGGTAAAGGTATCGAACAAGTCATTGAACTTGAATTAACAGCTGATGAAAAAGCTGAATTAGATAAATCAGTCGAATCTGTTAAAAATGTTATGGAAGTATTAAATTAATATGAAATTCGAAGTCCTTCTACTGGTTAAGCCAGCAGAAGGACTTTTATTTTTCCTAGGATTAAGTAGGGGACTGAGTTATGTGATTCGTTTGTTTGATTACGATTTTGTTCGTGGTTAAATCCTAACTCTCGTGGTTAATTTTAGAATTAGCTGGATAAGGCAAATCACCGTGGTTAAATCCCGAATTGCGTGGTTAAAATCTATCCCTCGTGGTTAATTTCTGAATTAGCTGGATAAGGCAAATCATCGTGGTTAATTCTCAAATTGTGTGGTTAAATCCAATTTCTCCGTGGTTAATTTCAGAATTAGCTGGATAAGGCAAATCATCGTGGTTAATTCTCAAATTGCGTGGTTAAAATCTATCTCTCGTGGTTAATTTCAGAATTAGCTGGATAAAGCATTTCTTCGTGGTTAATACCCAAACAGTGTGGTTAAAAGTTATTTCTCGTGGATAAATCCTATCTCTCGTCGTTAATTTCTGATTTGGCTGGATAAATCTTATCTTCATAGTTAACATAAGAGTATTGTAGTTAAAATATGCCTGAATCTACATTGTTTGTTTTTTTATCTAAAGCAAGATATTAAAACTGGATTGTAAAATCTTTGTATATTTTTTAAAATATTTTTCACTTTTATCAAACTTCATTGTAAAATAGAAGTAGACATACCTAAAACTATAGAAGAGAGGGTATTTTGTGGACCGAACAATAT
>NZ_JBPPZG010000188.1:0-518 GCF_051918545.1 Pseudogracilibacillus amylolyticus (SeqCode)
CAAGTTCAGTCTCTAACCCATTATATGAGCCTATATATCGAAATGTGATTCATAATAAATACATTATTTTTTTGAAAAATCTGCTTAACACCTAACTTTTTTGCAGGGAGTATAAGTTGCATCTACAAGTGATTGACAGATAATACCGGCGCCTGACACAAACACTTTACAGCGGGGCGAACGATAAACTGCAAATGCTCTTCAATGGGATGACTAAACACTGTCCCAGTCCCTAGACATCGCCGTTCTTAGCCAGTGAACAAGTCAAGAGAGTTAATACTTTTTTAATTGCCAAAAAAAAGAACTAGAGTTTATAACCCTAGTCCTTTTTTAAAAAGTTATTCCATTACTTTTCTTTTTCTAAGAACCATTAATGAAGCACCTGCAATCAATGTAAGAGCTCCGATTAAAAGAATCGTATACATATTTGTAGCTGTTTTCGGTAATGATAAGCCAGTTCCGTCTTGTTTGTCAGCTGCACTATCATCGCCATCTTCAACGGTAACTTTCACATCGCC
>NZ_JBPPZG010000188.1:528-7662 GCF_051918545.1 Pseudogracilibacillus amylolyticus (SeqCode)
TATTGTTATTCTTTCCGTCTCCGCCAGTTCCTGAATCACCATTGTTATTATTGTTTCCACCATTGCCGTTGCTTCCATTGTCATCATCGTTTCCATTATCACCTGGTTTTTTATCACCTGGTTTTTTGCCCGGTTTTTCGCCTGGTTTTTTATCACCTGGTTTTTCATTATCATCGTCATCTTCAATAGGACGATCAATATCTGCATATTTTCCAACTACAAATGGAACGTTTATTGTTTCAACGACTTCATTTCCATCACGATATAAAGTTACTTTTACTTTCATTGATTTTAGTTCATCAATTGATTTACTCGTTTTACCAACAGCCGTAAAGTAACCTTCGTATCCTGAAGCTCCCTTTAAGTCACCAAACGTTAATGTCGCAACGTTACCTTTCCAGTCTACTTCTACACGGCTCCCACTGTTATATTCAGGTTTTAAAATTTTAATGCCGTTTGGAACAATAAATTCCATTTTAACTTTTTCAACGTCAGCAACATCAATATTTTTCACTGCATACTTAAAGTTAAAGCCCATTTGGTCCCCTTTAATTCCTGGGTAATCAGGAATTATTTGAGCTATTGCGTCAAAGTGCCATGCAATGTCCATGCCTGAAAAGTCAACATTAATATGACCATCAAATTGACCAACTTCATTATAGCCTGCATCTAGAATTTTGAATACAGAAATTGTTTCTGATGTAACGACCGCATCTGAAACACCAACAACCGGAATGCGATACGTTAACTCGCCTTCTTTTCCTTGCTTTAGATTAGGAAGTTTTAAAGCAATTGCTTGTTTGCCATCCAAATTTAATATTTCCATATTTGCTGGGGTGTTATCATCGTTTACGACTTCAACATCCTCTGGCAATTCAAACGCTACATAAAGGTCATTTACTTTACTATCTGTTTGATTTAATGCCTTTACATTTACGTTTAAGAAATGATATTTATTTTTTTCATCATAAGATGTGCTTCCTGTAATCGATCCATGTAAATCAATTTTTGGGTTTTCTTCCATTACGGAAAAGTCGATATTTCTCTGACCATTAATTTGTCCTAAATTCTCTAATTCTTTATCAAAAAGATATAAATTTTCCACAGGATCATTGTCATCCATTTCTCCTACAAGTGGAATTTTAGGATAAATGTGTTTTGAGTCTGGAAAAGCACCTACATCAGGAATCTTAACAGCAATTCCTCTTTTACCTTTAATGGATACTTCAGCAACGCCACTTGGAACATCTGTATTTGCCAATCTAATACCATTTGGTAATGCGAATGCAACCCACTTATCCTCGAGCACCTGATTACCATAATTGTAAAACCCTGCCTGTAAGTCTAAGATGTAATATCCTTTATTGAAGTCATATGTGATACCATTCCTATCACTTGCAGTACCAGAGATCTTTTCTAAATCTAGATCCTCATCCGCTTGGGCTTCAACACTGTCTTCTTCTGCTTCGTCTTCCTCTACTGCTTCATCTTCTTCATTTACTTCTGAATCCGTTTCTTCATTCGGATCTTCTGTTTCATCTTCTTCTGTAGCGCTCTCGTCATCCCCTGCAGGCTCGTCTGCAACTGGTGTATCTAAATCCTGCTCTTCTACAGCATCGGATTCATCTGTTTCATTTGCATCTGCTTTTTCGCCCTCTTCAGTTTCAGAGGAAGGTTCTTCTTCATTCGCTTGCTCTTCTGTTTCATTCACTTGGTCTTCGGTAGCATCCATATTATCCGCTTCTTGTGCATTTGCAGTTAGTGGTGCTACTGGAGAAAAAGTCAACATTAAAATGAGCATGAATGTCGATATTTTCTTAAACATGTAATCCCTCCAATATTTTATTTTTTGAGCTAGCACTCTTTGGTCGTCAACTTTGACTTACTCGTATCCATTTAAATTAGGATTACTTTATTCTGCTAACTCTTTGTCCTCGAACATGTGTAAGTTTAAACAATTTAGTCAATTGCCACAAGAGATAACTTTCCCATGTTTTTCCACTTAGTTAACTTCCATTTAATTCCATGCATAGTTCTTATGACCCGATTATTATAGGATCATTTCAATAATAAAGGCTTACATATTTTACTAAAGAATTATAAACATCAGCCAATAGTTTTGTTTGTACGATTGTTTTCAAACAAATTAGTCTAGCTATGTAAATCTCACTATTCCTCAGTAGTTTTAAAAATGAGAAAAAGTAATCATTTTTTTATTAATGATTGAATAAATATTGAAAGGATTTGAGGATAAATACATGGGGATAAAATAATGTTTTCATCATTTTTAAAAAATAAATCTAATTTTTTACGTAAATTATTATGATTTCATACAAAATTAGACAACAAAAAATCCTCATCATTGATTAATATTCGACCAATAATGAGGATTTAATGACAATATTTAAAGCAATAATCCCATAAATGCAGTTGCCATTCCAAAATAAATTAAAATAGATGTTAAATCATTCAATGTTGTAATAAATGGTCCAGAAGCAACTGCGGGATCAATATTTATTTTTTGCATAATTAACGGAATGATGGCACCGGATAGAGTCGCCACCGTTAGCGTCACTAAAATAGCAATCCCAACTAAAACGCCTAAGAAAAAGTTCCCTTTCCAAAAATAAATTAAGAAGGTTACTACAATTCCACATGATGCACCTACAAAAAGTCCTGTTGTAATTTCTTTCATAATCATTTTGATCTTTTTCTCTGCGCCGTAATCACCGACTGCAATACCACGAACGGCGACAGCAAGCGATTGTGTACCGGCGTTCCCAGCCATCCCCGCAATTAACGGTATAAAAATTGCAACAATCGGAACTTGTTCTAATGTTTCTTCAAAGCTACTTATCAAACTCGCAGTAATCATGCCCAAAAATAATAAAATAATTAACCATGGTAACCGTTTTTTCGCTGATTGAATTGGATTCGAATCTCGATCCTTTGTCCCTGTTCCTGATAATGCAGCAAATTTGGAGTAATCATCAGTTGCTTCCTCGTCCATAACGTCTAAAATATCATCTACCGTAATTATCCCAAGTAAATGATTTTGAAAATCGACAACTGGAAGTGCTAAAAAATCATAATCTCTCATCATCTGAGCAATTTCTTCCTGATCACGACCAACCGAGACGGAAACAACATTTTCAGACATTAAACCTTCAACAATATCGTCATCATTCGCAATAATTAAGTCCCGTAACGAAAGTACACCAACTAAACGTTTCTGATCATCTAATACATACGTATAATAAATGGTTTCCGCATCTGGAGCTTTTTCTTTCATTTCCCGTAATGTTTCCTTTGCTGTTTGTGATTTTAAGATAGACACAAACTCTGTTGTCATGATACTACCGGCAGTCTTTTCTTCATAATGGAGAAGTGCCTTAATTTCTTCGGCTGACGACTTATCCATTATCGTTAGGAAACTTGCTACTTCATCTTTTGTAAGCTCCTTTAAAATGTCAACCGCATCGTCGACAGCCATTTCAGCAAATACCATTGTGGCAAATCGAGGATCCATTTCGGTTATAAATTTTTCCGTTTCATCTAAATCAATGTACTCCATAATATCTGACATTTCTAATGGAGATAAGTACGTATAAATTTTCACACGATCCTCATATCCTTGCTCCCTGAAAAACATTGCTTGGTCATACGGGTGAATTTCAAGAAACTTTTCTCGAAACTTTTCTGTATCTTCTTCCATTAATAAGTCTTTCAATTCATCAGATAATAATTCTACTTCCTGTACATTTTCAACCATCATTTTCACCCACTTTGTTAAAATTTTAATTAAAGTGTTAGGTGGCTTGTCACTAACCTTATCATGTAGAGGTAGTATTTTACCCTAAAATGTAAAAAAGACACCTCTACGAAGAAGGTGTCATCATAAATAACCTATGATTAAAAGCCTCCATCGTGGAGTTTTAGCACTATATGGCCTGGATGTTCATCCCACTGCGTTAAAAACTACCTTAAGTCGATAGTTTCTGTTAACCCATTGGAGTCTCTCGACATTTCTGGGTAGCAGCTTACTTCCATATAGGAGCCTCACCTAACGAGGAAAAATATATTTAAAGTCCATTCTTTATCATAACAAACCTGAATAAAATGTCAATTATTTTACTCACCTGACATGATGTTCTGCATATCGGTTGGTAAGTTTTGAAACGTTTTGAATTTTTTTGATAAAGGATGTATAAATTAGTGACAGCTGTGGATGCGGAGGCGTTTTTCAAAATGCAGAGTGGCGCCCGATAGATGCTGAGTGAAAGAAAAAGATGTAAAGTGGCGCCCAATGGATGCGGAGTCGTTCGCCAACATGCCGAGTGACTCGCGCAAGATGCTGAGTGAAAGCCAATGGAAATTTTTCAAGCAAACAGGATTCGAAAATTAATTAAGGAAGAAGATCTCCCTATGGTTATTTATTATTCCCCCTCTACGAAAGTTGAATCTTTAATTTGTTAATAATACTTTACCCATACTATTTTTACTGGATTCTGCAACACTAACAGCTTCTTTTACTTTTATCAAATCGTAAAGAGAATTTCTCGTCATTAGCTTTAATTTTTTATCAATGATCAATGTTATTACATGATTAAATGTCTTTTGCCAAGTATCTACAGAGACTCTTTTGTTCCAATGACGTAAATGAAAGATCTTAGCGTTCACTCTTGCTTTAGTTACGATTTTTTCCCAATCTACTTGGACTCCCGATAAAAGACCTATCGTTAAAAATGCTCCATTGGGGCGAACACAAAAAGCTAAATCAGTACCGGATGAACCCCCTATAGAATCAATTGCTGCATCGGCTCCAAGACCGTTGGTTAAGTCCATAATTGTTTCATACAATGGATTTTCGGATGTATTAATTACATAAGATGCACCAAGTCTAAGGAGATCTTTTGTATATTGATTACTTCTAGTTACCGCAATTAATCGAAATCCCAAAACTTTAGATAATTGGACAAAAATATGTCCAATAGAAGAACCACAAGCATTTACTAATAAAACATCATCTGCTCTTAATCCAAGCTCTTCCGTACAAATAACCCACGCTGTAATTGGATTTATATACATTTGCGACGCCGTAAAATCATCAATAGAATATGGTATAGGCACTGTAAATGCTGCAGATGTTTTAACAAACTCCTGCCAAGTACCTTCTCCCCGTAAAGGTAACACACGCTTACCAATGAGGTTCTGAGATACAGAGGAACCTACCTCTTCAACAATACCAACCCCCTCATAACCAGGGATATTAGGTAACGATATACGGTGAGAATAGGAACCTCGAATCGGAATTAAGTCAGAGGGGTTAATCGGCCTCGCCAACATACGCACAAGAACTTCATTATCCATAGGGGGGTGAATAGTTTTATATTCAACTTTTAGTACATCTTGGGGATTACCAAATTCATTGAATTGAATACATTTTCCATCCAAAGCAATAAGTCTCCTTACATATGATTATGAAACAACTTCAATCAGAAATTTTTGAATTGAAAAAGCGGTCACTGCATGCAATGACGTGTTAATTTGGGCAAAATACTATAAAAAAGTTTACAGATTCTGTCGACTTACTACCAATTTAAGTCGAGCGTTTCCACTGATCTTTGGACATTTCCGGGTGGCAGCTTACTTCCATTTAGGAGCCCCCACTTATCTAGGCAAAATATATTTTCATACATGAATCACTCACCTAGAATGATCTTTTGCATATCGGCTGGTAAGTTTGATACGATTTGAATCTTTTCTTTTGATAAAGGATGAATAAATGATATTTCTGCGCAATGCAATGCTTGTCTATTTAACTCGCCCGTTTTTCCACCATATAAATCATCCCCAACAAGCGGATGACTTAAGTAGGAAAAATGTACGCGAATTTGATGTGTCCGGCCAGTTTCCAGATCAATCTTTACTTCTGAATAAGCATCCGTTTGCTGGATAACTTCATAATGTGTAACCGCCCTTTTTCCATCACCTCGCACCATTCGTTCAATGATTGAATCTGGATTTCTACCAATTGGAGCATCGATAGTACCTTTCTTTTTGTCAAGAGATCCGTGAATAATGGCTCGATACACACGTTTGATGTTATTTTCACGTTGTAAATCAGAAAGTAATGAATGACTGTATTGATGTTTCGCAACCAGCACTAAACCTGACGTATCTTTATCTAGCCGAGTTACGATATGAATTGTAAAAGGAATGTTTTTTTCTTTATAATAATAAGCTATTCCATTAGCAAGTGTTCCTGTTGGATGAAGTTTTGAAGGAATCGTCGGTATACCAGCTTCCTTATTTATAACTAGCAAATCTTCATCTTCATATACAATTTCCAGACTCATCTTCTCAGGCAAAACTGAACTTTTTTCTTCCGGTGGAAATACTATTTCGAGAATATCATCTTTTTTAAGTACATAACGTACGGTTTGTTTACTTCCATTAATTAACAACTTCCCATCGGTTGATTTCAATCTTTTTAAAAGTCGACTAGAAATATTTAACTCTTTTAATAAAAATTCGCGTAAAACAATTCCTCCATACTTTTCCGTAATTTTCCGCTTCAAAACAAACCGATCATTACTCATCTCGTTTAACTTCGGTAACAAAGGAATCACGCACCCGATTCCAAAATGGGAAAGGTCTATACCTGACAAAGCGAACTCGTTCTTTTGCTACGCGGCATTGAATAGATTTCACATTTGTAAAAGATTTTGTAATGTGGTCAAAAGCTATAATAAAACTATCCTTTCTCAACGGTCGCAGTAAACATGTATGATGCTTCGGTAAAATTAACGGAGAGCCGATTGTACGAAATACTCGATTATTAATCGATGCAATTTCGGTAATTTGTATCGATTCCAGCGAAGGATGAATGATTCCTCCACCAAGCGCCTTATTATAGGCTGTACTACCAGATGGTGTTGAAATACATAATCCATCTCCACGAAACGTTTCAAAATGTTCGCCACGAATTTGAACATCAAATACGACTGAACCTTCTACAGTCTTAATTGTCGTTTCATTTAATGCTAATGAACGCAATGATTTTTTCTCGTCATTACTAAAACGGATAATAACCTCTAGAAGCGGATATTCGACTACATGAAAAGGTGTTTT
>NZ_JBPPZG010000189.1:0-7607 GCF_051918545.1 Pseudogracilibacillus amylolyticus (SeqCode)
TTTTTATTTTTCCACATGAACATAAGTCCCCTTTACACAAATGTTGTTTTTCTAATTCTTTAAGGGGTTAACTACAAGTGAACCTCCCCCACTAATTGCTGACGCAATTTGAAGGGGACTGCGCTTTCGCTTTTTTGTTCAACCCATTATGAAACTATATTTCCACAATTGAATGTATATTAATCTAATATGTGTAATCAGAAGCACCATACCAAAGATTGAATGGAAAACGGAGACTTATGGATATTGTTCATTAACCATTTTATTGATGTTGTAAATAAACTGAGTAGCACTTTTATTGTTAGCGGAATTATTATAGTAACAGGAACTGCATTGATGGGTATAATTGCTTTCGCTGCCGCTGTAGTTGCGATAGAAACCTAATAAGCTCTTATCCGGAAAAGGCACTCGTGCAGCAAGCCTAATTTCTGCTGCATTTAGATTAAAAATGGTCGGTAGATGTTAATAAAAAAACAAACTAATCGTCTTATAAACCTTGAGATGATTAGTTTATTTTTAAGGTTCTTGAAACCCATATAACCCGATAAAAGAAAGAATTCCAAAGTATATTATCATCAAGAAATTTAAATAAACCAAAACTTTTCGTGTTGCTCCGTTTACGCTTAAATAGGCACTTACAATACTTAAAACATTTAGGAAGATAGGTGTAAACAGACTTACCCCATATAGATATTCAATAAAGACAATTTCCCAATTTTGAGAGAGATACATAACCATAAAGAATGAAAAGGAAAGAAAAATAATTGATAGACCAAAAAGGATTTTTTTCATATATACCACCTCCGGGAGTGTGCCAACCACCCTTTAGTTAACCTTTATGCTATTGTCCCTTAATTATATCACATTCTTGATCTTCCCTAATCGCGCCCTATTCTTGAATAACTTTAATAAAATAAATCGGGAGGATTCAAAAGGAATTCTCCCGATTGTTGTTTGTGCGTATCAATTTATTCGTCTTCTGGTATCCTCTAATTTATCTTAGCAAATGCTACTAGCGAACCCTTATCACAAGATTGAAATCCATTCTTTTCGTAAAAATGTCTTACATCAGGTGCCTCTTCAGTTAAAAGAACCTTTTGACGAACACTTTCGTACCTTTCCATAACCTGCTGCATCAATTGAGTAGCAATTCCCCGATTTTGATGGGTATTTAACACAAGTATATCCTGAATGTAAATGATTGTTAATCCATCACCAACAATACGAATCAGTCCGACTAATTCTTCACCATTCCAAGCAGATACAACTTCTAATGACTACTCTATTGCTTGTTGAAGACATTCTAAATCTTGTGTATAAGCATACCATTCTACGTCATTATATAATTTTTCTAATTGCTCCCTATTGATCTTTTTACTATTATAAAAATTTATCGTCATTCATTTTTCCTCCTCAAAATATTTTATTTTGAAGAGCTAATCCATAATTTATCCACTGTCTTATGCCTCCTTCGGTTTATTACCGATAGTTTAAAATTAAACTTTCATAGTCTTAAAATTATTATACACAGAAATATAAAATTTTCCCTCTACAATCTAGCTCGATCGTTGAACCAAAACAACAAAAAATTAATACCACTCTTCAACTCTTCTATCCCTTTAGTTTAGTAACGTATCAATTTTAATATTACCTTCCACACCATTCACGCGAATATTTTAAAAACTTAGTTTGTTCAACTGAATGGAAATGATGTTGATAATAATATTTTTGGGAGTGAGTAATTATGTTATTGCTGAATGCTGTAAAGAGTTATGAGGCAGATAAGAAAATTAAGGGTTTTCAGCACAAACATTAAATCCTTATAAACTCCAAGAAAAGTTACTTATTTATTCATTCGCTATCGAAATTGTCTGAAAATATGCTATACTTGGAGTATAGATAAGTGAAAAGTCTCCAAAACGAATCTCATTCATTAAAAATTAGATATCGAATTAGGTTCGATAGCCTATTTCGCACTATTGGTAAAGTAGTATGTGTCGTCAAAAAATAGACGATTAAGCAGAAATGAATTGCGAATGCTTAGTCATGCAAGAATCCCACCCTTAAACTGTATAATGGAGGACTTACGGTTTTAGCCATGGGAGTATCAACACTTCACAATAAGACATTAAACAATACTAGATGTATTATAAAAGGTATAGGCTATATTTTAAAGTAACAATTTTTCACAGCTTTTATTAGGGATTTTGATTGTGTCTAGTAACTTCTTAAATACCCTTACATTAAATAAATGGCAAGTTTTTTTATAAAAATTCGTTAATAATAGCTTTTTACTGTGAGTCTTTGGATATTACGCATTAAAAAGGGTGAAGCCAATGAAAACTCATGTACATGCAATTGTTTTTTTCTCTATTTTCACTATTGCCCTTTTAACAACGGTTTTTATATCTCTAAGTTCTATAGGACCATTAGAACAAAATAAAACTGCACGTAATCTCGTTACCTCGTTATATTTTAAAGACCCTAAAGTACAACGGGATGCTGCTAAGGGAAAGCTTAAGATTCATCCTGATAGTTTTGCTACTGATGTTTTATCTTTTCTTAATCCATATATAAATTACCCATTAATCGCTTTAGCTTTTTCTGTTTTACTAAATGCATTAAGTCTAATTATATTAAAGCGTAATGAGAATTTAGCTGGAAGCTTACTTCTGTGTGCCGCCGTTGCATCCTTTTTTACACTTATACCACCTATTATACAAGCAATTTCCGGATACGTATTAATTGTAAAGCAAAAGGTTGGTGATCAGCAATGAATAATTTCGAAGTAGTTACTTTGGTTTTATTTCTTTTTGTAGGTGTAAAGTTGATAAATTTATTAATTATGATGATTCTTGCTAAAAATATTAATACCATCAAAAAAAGAAAAAAGGGATTTTTATATGATTATACTAAAATGAAATTAGGTGAAAATGTTTTTAATTAAAATTTTGGGTAAAGTATTAAAAAGTCGGACGTTCATAAATAGGGTAGCATTTGCTACTCTATTTATCGTTTTAAGTTACTAAACGGTTAAAAAAGATAAGTTAAAATCGGCTATATGCGGTCACGTCCTGTGACGTCATCGACACTAGTACGTCCTGTCCGTCGAAGGCTCACCAGCCACCCAAAGAAAGCGCAGTGTATTTCCTTCGCTGTGATGTGCATAGTAATAGCACTGCACAGTTTGATACTACTATCTCTATTGTTGATTGAAGCCGGAGGGCAGTCGACTCCTGTGGGAAAAGCACGTGTCTGAAGACCCCGCAGCGGTGGACTTTCCGCGAGGAGGCTAAAGCCGTGCCCACGGAAAGCGTACTGCCCGGAGGCGGAAATCAACGAAGCTGTTACTAGTTTTAAATTTTCACTACTGCACAGTTTCCTTCAACTTCGTATAAGATCTTAACCGTTGAAAATAGTAAAGTGTAGACTTCCGGTGGTGAAATTATTCGTCTTTGGGAGTAAGATTTTAAAATTTAATCCTGTCTCTTATAAAATGTTAATGATTCTTTTTAAATCTTTTTTGAAAAACCGAATATAACTGTTGGAATAGCACTTAATGCAATGATTAACAACCAATCTTGTAAACCTAAAGCCATCGTATAGAAAATTGGCTGTAATGCTTCAACATACAACACAATAAGTAACATAAATAAAGAGGAAATCACTGCTCCAATTAAATAAATATTATTAAACGGATTACGGCCAAAGATTCCATTCTCACTTCGACAGTCAAATACATGAATAAGTTGTGCTAAAACTAGCGTAGTAAAAGCGACTGTTCTAGCATGAGTAAGATTTTCTGCCTGGTTATCATAAATAACCATAAAAGCAATCAAAGAAACAAGCCCGATCATAATTCCCCGCGTAATGATTTTTGTTCCAAGACCTCTGGCAAAAACACCTTCTCTAGGATTACGTGGCTTTTGTTCCATAACATTTTTTTCGGGTGGATCAAGACCTAACGCCATTGCCGGGAGCCCATCTGTTACAAGGTTTACCCATAAAATCTGCACTGGAACAAGTGGAAGTGGCATGGCAAGTAGCATTGCAACCATCATGACAAAGATTTCTCCAACATTTGAAGCTAACAAATAGCGGATAAATTTTCGAATATTTTCATAAATATTTCTTCCTTCTCTAATAGCTTCTTTAATCGTAGTAAAATTATCGTCCATCAGTATTAAAGATGAGGCTTCTTTTGTTACATCTGTACCGCTTATCCCCATACTTACACCGATGTTACTTGCTTTTATAGCTGGAGCATCATTGACCCCGTCCCCTGTCATCGCAACAATATGTCCACGTTTTTGAAATGCTTGCACAATCTTTAATTTATGTTCAGGAGTTACTCTCGCAAATACAGTTACTTTTTCTATAATATTAGCCAATGAATCTGTATCCATATTATTTAACTCATGTCCTTCTAAGGTAAGCTCTCCTTCTTCTTGCAATCCTATTTCGCGAGCAATAGCTGCTGCTGTTTTTTTATGGTCTCCAGTTATCATTACTGTCTTTATTCCTGCCCGTTTACATTGATCGATTGCATCTTTAACTTCTTTTCGAGGAGGATCTTTTAATCCGTATAAGCCGATGAAAGTTAAATCCTTTTCTAGTTTAGAAAGTTCTAATGGATCATCCCTTGATATTGATTTCACACTAATTGCAATAATACGTAATGCTTTTTCGGCCATTTCATCCATTTGACGCTCAATTTCTTTTGTATCAGTAAGTCGTGTTCGACCATTTAGATTCACTCGGTGCGAACATCTTGGTACAATCCTTTCTGGTGCACCTTTAGAAATAACAAATCTACGTTTATTTTCATCTTCAACAACGATTGTCATTCTTTTTCTAGTAGAATCAAACGGAAATTGTTTAATAACTTTAAATTGGTCTTTAATTAAATGTGTTAACTCTAGTTTCCTAGCTGCAACTAATAACGCTCCGTCTGTTGGATCACCATCAACGATATATCGTCCTTTCTTTACAAGTAATGCAGCTTCATTACAGAGTAAACCATAAAGCATCATCTGTTCTAAATTCGGATAGTTACGATCAACTTTCTTGTCATTAACGAAAAAATCACCTGTCGTTGTATAACCTTCACCGGAAACATAGATATGTTGATCATTTAAATACATTTCTTTTACTGTCATTTGATTTTCAGTAATCGTTCCTGTTTTATCAGAACATATGACAGATGCACAACCTAACGTCTCTACCGCGGACAGTTGTCTTACGATGGCTTTTCGTTTAATCATCCGTTGCACACCTAAGGAAAGTGCTACAGTGACGATTGCTGGCAGTCCCTCAGGGATAACGGCAACAGCTAAAGAAACCCCAGCTAAGAACATGTCATACAATGGTTGTCCGTGATAAACTCCGATTCCAACCGTTAGTGCCGTCAATAGGAATACAACATAAATTAAAATTTTCCCTAACTCCATAAGTTTTAATTCTAATGGAGTAATAACTTTTTCTGTTTTATCCATTAAGGAAGCGATTTGACCAAGTGCTGTATTCATACCCGTTTGAATAATAATTCCGGTCCCACTTCCTTTTGTCACTAATGTTCCTTTAAATCCGATATTATGTTGATCTTGCATTGCAACATTGTCTTGGTAAATAACTTGGCTTGTCTTTTCAACAGGCAATGATTCCCCTGTTAACGTTGATTCTTCTGTTTCCAAATCGTTTGCTTTAATGATACGAATATCAGCAGGAACACGATCCCCTGTTTTAATGCGAATAACATCTCCAACAACTGCTTCTTCCGACGGTATCGCTTTCCAATCTCCATCACGCAATACTCTTATTTTCGGTGCAGACAGCTCTTTTAATTTTTCCAGTGACTTTTCTGCCTTTTGTTCCTGAAAAAAACCGATAAATCCATTCAATAAAACGATCACCATAATAGCAATCGCATCGATATATTCACCAAGCATACCAGCAATTAATGTTGCTGCGAGTAAAATAAGTACCATAAAATCTTGAAACTGCTTAACAAATAATATCAAAAGGGATTGCTTCTTTGTTATCTCAAGTGTATTTGTTCCAAATTTTTTCCTTCGTTCTTCTACTTGTTTTTCCGACAAGCCTTTTTCTTGATAGACATGTAATTTCCGTTCGACATCTTTTATCTCTACCTGATACCATTTCACATTTCATCCCCACCTATTATATGCAATATATTAGAAAACTACAGGTGTGCAAAACTTGGTTGCACGTTGCACCAAGAAAGTTTCATGCTTTCTTATTGCTAACTAAAGACTACTTGTACAATATGTATGCAGACTCGTCCGAAATAATGCTATAATAGCGTGTGAGGTGATCTGATTATGCCATTTGATGGAATTGTTACACGTGCAGTCGTTAATGAATTAAATGAAATCATTACTGGTGGTAGAATAAATAAAATCTATCAACCAACGAATACAGAAGTTGTAATTACTGTAAGAAATAATCGCCAAAACCATACTTTACTCCTTTCGATTCACCCATCATACGCAAGACTTCATTTAATAGAAGATACATACAGAAATCCTGATGAACCACCGATGTTTTGTATGATACTTCGGAAGCATTTGGCGGGGGCTGTAGTTGAAGAGATTGAACAATTTGATTTGGAACGTGTGGTGACATTTCGCTTCCGGGCTATTGATGAAATTGGTGATGCCGTTTCAAAAACACTTATTATCGAGATTATGGGCAGACATAGTAATGTTGTCTTATTAAATGAAAATAAAAATACAATCATCAACTGTTTAAAACATATCGCTCCATTTCAAAATCGATATCGAACTCTGCTTCCCGGAGCCTCTTATAAATTGCCACCACCTCAAAATAAATTAAATTTACTAGAGACAGATGAAGAACAATTTATAAAAAAACTTGATTTTAATTCAGGTAAAATGGACAGACAAATTGTCCAAACTGTATCCGGGATCTCCCCTTTTGCGGCCAAAGAAATTGTACACCGGGCTCATTTAGGCGCAGAATCGGCATATAAAAAAGAATTCACAAAATTTAAAGAACAAGTGCAACATCATTTATATGAACCCGCCATTTATCAAAATAAAAAAGAAGATTTTCATGTTATCCCTATATCTTATATGGACAAATGGAAGAGTTTTTCTACTGTAAATGAATTAATTGATGCATTTTATTCAAATAAAGCTGAAAGAGACCGAGTCAAACAACAAGCAAGAGATTTAGAAAAGTTTGTTCAAAATGAATTAGCTAAAAATAAACGGAAATTAAAGATTCATGAAAAAACGATTGAAAAAGCTAAAGATGCAGATGTTTATCAAAGACAAGGAGAATTATTGACAGCACATATGCATCTCGTTAAAAAAGGTGACAATCGTGTTACAGTAGTTGATTATTATGACCCGGAACAACGTGAAATAACCATTAACTTATTGCAAGATAAGACGCCGAGTGAAAATGCGCAACTCCTTTTTAAACGTTATCGCAAACTATCTACGGCAAAAAAGAATGCCGCCATTGAAATTAGAAAAACAAAAGCTGAAATTACTTATTTAGAAAATATTTTACAGCAAATAGAACATGCAAGAGACGAAGATGTAGAAGATATTCGAGAA
>NZ_JBPPZG010000190.1:0-7470 GCF_051918545.1 Pseudogracilibacillus amylolyticus (SeqCode)
GGCTAATTTGGCGTTCACTCGTTTTTCTGTCAGAGGAAAACAGAAAGTGAAAAATGAATTAGGATTTGCATTGATGGCGGTGAACTTGAGGAAGAAAGCCGCCATGAACAGCAAAATCGTGCCGGGAGATAGAGAAACTCCTAAAAAAAAGGTTCCAAGCAAACTTTTTATTGCTTGGAACCTTTTTATTTACTATTTTTGGCTAGTTATGTCCCAGCCACTTATTTATAAGGATGTATGAAATTTTGCGTTTGTATAAACATAATAAGTATCTACCGAAATAATCGTCTTATAAAATCAAAAATTCAAGTGTTATGAAACATTAAAGTAATAGCTATTTTTATGATTAAACTAGATTAGGTAAACTGAATTACTTTTAGTTTCTCAACCAAACACTTATTTAATCCATTTTCCTGAAAAGAATATTTAGTTATTTCATCCGCCTATTCCTGTATCGTATCTTCAGCATTCTTCATTGCTATACTATAGGCTGCGAGTTCAAACATTGGCAAATCATTTTCACCGTCTCCGATTGCCATCAAATTTTCTTTTGATAAATTATACTCTTTCAATAACATTTCAATACCCGTTGCTTTTGACACATTGCTAACCATTATTTCAGCATTGTGCAGGGATGAAGAAAAGAGGGAGAAATCTGTCTTCTGTCTTATCTCCTTTAATGTATGTTTCCAGTTATTAATTATTTCCGTGTTCATGCTGAAGAAATAAATCTTTAAATTATCTTCATAACTAATTTCATCAATCCATTTCATTTCATTTTGAACAGATTCGACTCTGGCAATGTACTTATTATTTAAGAGTGTGTCAGGTCTTGGTAAATGTAGTTCTTTCTCCAAGGTTTCTTTATCTTCTTTTAATGCAAATCTGCTTCCGTTTTTGGGGTGAATTTCATAATATAAATTTCTTTTGCGGGCATTAGTCAGAACAGTTTTGACGAGGTCTGCAGGTAAGGTGTGCTGGGAAATATCTTTATGATTCGTGAAACAGCTCATACCATTTGCTGAGACGAATCCGTCAATAGGAAGCTTTTCGGGTAGGACTTTATATATTTCTTGTTTCGTTCGGCCAGTTGCTATAAAAATGCGTATATTTTGGTTACATAATTCACAAAATAGTTTTACTAGCTCATCAGAAACAGTATTTTTATCATTTAATAGTGTTCCATCCATGTCAAGTGCAATTGCCTTAATATCTATTAGTAAACGAACCTCCATCATTTTTTCTATGATTAGCTTTTTCTGCCCTCTTATATATTGCCTCATCGCCTTAAAGTATAATAGGGTATTGAAATAAAACAACCTAATGAACAGCCCAAATGATGTTGGAAACCCTTGCAATCATTGTGCCCAATGGTGATTGTAGCAACGTTGGAAACGTTTTATAATTAAAAAAAGAGGTGGAGGGATACTATTGTTTGACCAACGATCCTATAAACTGTTTGAAGAATTAACAAAACATGAAAAAATAACGAGGCAAGAAATAATGATGCAATTAAACTTATCCGAACGTCAACTCCAATATGATTTGGAAAAAGTAAATCTTGCACTGGGCAATAAAGATTTGCCGGGAATTAAAATTTCCAATCAGTTGCTTTTTATTGACGAAAGATTAAGAAATTTAGTCAAAACAAACTACTTAGATATTAATGGCAATCAATTCATTATATCGGAACAAGACAGGCCATACTTAATTTATTTGTACACATTTATTCGAAAAGAGCCTGTTTCTAATTACCATTTTCAATTATTACTGGGTGTAAGTAAAAATACAGCACTTACAGATGTAAGAAGGCTAAAAGAAATTTGTGAAAAGCGGAATGTAAAGTTCCTATACACTCGTATGGACGGGTATCATATGGCTGGGACTGAAATGGATAAGCGGAGATTAGCAATCTTTAGCGTAAATCATTTACTTTCTCAACCACTCGGGAAAGAAATAATTATTTTGGCACTTAAGTCATGGGGGAAGGTAGAAATCCTCGTTGAAACACAACAAATTATTAATCAATACCTGCAAACAAATGAGATAAGTTTAGTTAAGAGTAGAAAGACAGAGATGTTAATCCACCTTGCCCTCTTGAGAGTTCGCGCGGGAAAGGAAGAATTACACTTTACGAACTTAGAAAAACAAATGCTTGAAAGACAGAGCATGTATAAACATGGGAAAGAGTTATCGAGGAGGTTATTTCTTGAGGGAGGTGAGGATGAAGGTTATTTTGTAACGATACAGTTACTCGTAACGCTTGAGATAGTTAATAGTCAAGCTAGTCCAACATTAGAAATGTTAGCAGGACAAATTATCGACGAATTTGAGAAAAACACATTACTTCCAATTGAGGATAAAGCATTTTTGAAAAGAAGTTTATACAACCATCTTGTTCCAGCGTTCTTTAGAATTACATTTGAAATTCCGCTTTTCAATGAATTGAGTGAAAGAATAAAGAGAGAGTATCCGGATCTTTTTCAGTTTGTGAAGCGTTCATTGTCCCCGCTGGCTCTTTGGACAGGGAAAGAAATCAGCGAATCTGAGATTGGTTTTTTCACTATGCATTTTGGTGGCTACCTAGGTAGCGGAAATTATCTATATGCAGAAAAATTAACAGGATTAATCATTTGTTCCAATGGACTAAGCTCATCCATCATGCTTGAAGCACAATTAAAAGAGTTGTTTCCTGCTATCCGATTTTCTAGAATACACAATCGTGACAAGTTTGAAGACATACCCCCAACGAACTATGATGTCGTATTTTCGACCATTAAGGTTGAATCAGTAAAGCCAGTATTCGTTGTAAAGACGTTGCTATCACAAGTAGATAAGTACTATTTAATTCGTGAGGTATTACAGAAATTCCCAAGATTCGATGGACAATTCACCGTTGAGCAATTGATGGAAATTATTAAAAGGAATACTGAAGTAAAAGATGAAAATCAACTATTTTCTGAGCTCGTCAATTTATTATATGTACAAAACAAAAATAAGGGGATGAACAAGCCAATGTTATCAGAGCTCTTGACGAAAGACACAATCCATTTTACGGATGAAAAGATGGATTGGAGGGATGCTATTATTAAAGCATCACAACCATTGGTAGAATCCAATAAAGTACAACGTAAGTATGTAGATTCCATGATAACAAATGTAGAAGAAATTGGAGCTTATATTCATATCGGTAAAGGAATAGCTATTCCGCATGCTAGACCAGAAAACGGTGTGAACCAGCTGGGGATATCTTTTTTAAGGACAAAGACTCCTGTATTGCTTCTAGATCAGGATAATCATAAAATTGATATTTTTATCTGTTTAGCTGCTATCGATAGTGAAGCACATCTTAAGGCACTTGCACAATTAACAAAAATATTAGGTGATGATGAGTTACTTGAGGCAATGAAAGCTGCTGAAACTGCAGAGCAAGTAATCGAAATTATAAAAAAGGGAGAGGACAAATAATGAAATTTTTAGCGGTTTGTGGATCAGGTTTAGGAACTAGTTTTATGGTAGAAATGAATATCAATCAAATTTTAAGTGAGCTTGGTGTGACAGGGGTGGAAGTATCTCATTCTGATTTAAGCTCAGCAACACCTGGAGATGCGGATGTCTTCTTTCTTGCTAAAGATATTGCTGAAGGTGGAGCACATCTAGGTGAGGTTGTTGTGATGGAAAGCATCATTGATATGGATGAATTAAGAACTAAAGTAACACAAGTTTTGGAGAAAAAAGGATTGATCTAATTTAAAACAAAATAAGGGGGTAAAGAAATGCAGACGTTAATTGATATTTTAAGTCAACCAGCCATTCTAGTAGCACTCATTGCCTTAACTGGCTTATTAGCGCAAAAAAAGAATATGTCGGATACCGTAAAGGGAACTACCAAAACATTCGTAGGTTTCCTTGTTATTTCAGCAGGTGCAGGAATTCTTGAATCTGCGTTGGTACCATTTGGCGCTATGTTTGAGCAAGCATTTAATGTTACTGGAGTTGTTCCCAATAATGAGGCTATTGTTGCTCTTGCATTATCAGAGTATGGTACAAATACAGCATTAATTATGTTTTTTGGTATGGTTGTCAACATCCTTATAGCAAGATTTACCCGATTCAAATATATTTTCTTAACTGGTCATCATACACTCTACCTTGCGGCGATGTTAGCCGTAATTATGGTTGTTGCGGGCTTTGATACAATTGGGTTGATTGCTGCAGGTTCTGTTGCACTTGGTATTGTAATGACGTTGTCACCAGCTATTCTTCAGCCGTTTATGCGACAGTTAACTGGGAATGATAATGTTGCATTAGGTCACTTCAGTGCTGTCGGTTATGCTGCAAGTGCTTTAGTTGGTAAATTATTTAAAGGAAGCAAAGAAAACTCTACGGAGAATATTAACTTTCCAAAAGGGTTAGGGTTTTTACGAGACAGTACAGTAAGCATTGCATTAACAATGGTTGTCATGTACGTAATTGTAGCACTTTTTGCAGGACCTGCTTATATTGAAGCAGAGCTAAGCGAAGGTACAAACTTCCTTGTATTCTCTCTAATTCAAGCAGGTAGTTTTGCTGCAGGTGTATTCATTATCCTATCTGGAGTTCGTTTAGTATTGTCAGAAATTGTACCTGCCTTTAAAGGGATATCCACTAAACTTGTACCAAATGCTAAACCAGCACTTGATGTTCCGATTATTTATCCATATGCACCAAATGCAGTATTAATTGGATTCTTTGCAAGTTTCTTAGGTGGAATATTCAGTATGATAATTATGATTTTCACTGGTGGTGTTATTATTTTACCAGGTGTTGTACCTCACTTTTTTACAGGAGCAGCTGCAGGTGTTTTTGGTAACGCTACCGGTGGCTTTAAAGGCTCTGTTATTGGATCCTTTGTCAATGGGGTAGTTATTTCATTCCTTCCAGTGTTCTTAATGCCAGTACTTGGTGATTTAGGATTCGCAAATACAACATTCTCTGATGCTGACTTCGGTGTATCTGGAATATTCTTTGGTTCATTGGCTAATTATGCAGGACCAGTTGCCATTACAATTAGTTTAATTGTCATCCTTGCATTAATGGCAATACCTGTGAAAAAGAAAAAGACAGAAACAAGATAAGTTCGTTTAACGTGTTCTAGTTTAAATGGTGCTGAGGGTTATCGTATAAAACCTCAGCATCTGGGAATTAAAAAATACTGGAGGAATTTAATATGATTACAAGAAGTTCAAGGATTTCTGAGTTATCGATTAACACAATTCGTACGTTAACAATTGACAGTGTGGAAAAAGCACAACACGGACATCCAGGAATGCCAATGGGTGCAGCTCCTATGGCATATAGCCTTTGGAAGAATGTTATGAATATTAACCCCGAAAATCCGAACTGGTTCAATCGCGATAGATTTGTATTATCAGCTGGACATGGTTCTAATTTATTGTATAATTTGCTGCACCTTTCAGGGTACGATGTAACGATAGAGGATCTAAAGAATACAAGACAGTGGGGAAGTAAAACACCTGGTCATCCGGAGTATGGAATAACTCCTGGAGTTGAAGCAACTACAGGACCACTTGGACAAGGTATACCTGTGAGTGTTGGAATGGCTTTAGCTGAGAGGCATTTGGCGGAAACATATAATAAAAATGATTTTCCAATTGTAGACCATTACACATACTCAATTTGTGGTGATGGAGACTTAATGGAAGGAGTATCTTATGAAGCTGCATCACTTGCAGGACACTTGAAACTAGGACGTTTAATTGTGTTATATGATTCAAATGATATAAGTTTAGATGGTGGTCTAGACTTGGCATTTTCTGAAGATATTAAAAAACGTTTTGAATCGTGTAACTGGCAATATTTATATGTTGAAGATGGAAATGATATTGAAGCTGTTCATAAGGCATTGTCAGAAGCGAAAGCAGATGAAAATCGACCGACTATTATTGAAGTGAAAACTGTTATTGGTTACGGTTCACCGTCTTTACAAGGAACAAGTGATGCACACAGTGACCCTTTAGGCAGAGAAGAAATCGAACGTACGAAAAAATTCTATAACTGGGAACACAAAGAATTTCATGTGCCACAAGAAGTATATGAAGACTTTAGCAGTATTAAAGAGAACGGAATACAAAAAGAAAAAGAATGGAATGACCTACTCGCTGCATATCAGGATGAATATCCAGAACTTGCTGAAAAACTAAAGCGAATCATAGATGGTGAGCTTCCGGTTGATTGGAGTAATGAACTCCCTGAACATAAAGAAGGCGAAACACTTGCGACACGGGTTGCAGCCAGTGAAACATTGAATATACTAGCTGGTAAATTACCTGAATTAGTTGGTGGATCTGCTGACCTAGATTCATCAACAAAAACAAGGTTAAAAGATCACGTTGACCTTAATAGTCAGGATTATTCTGGAAGAAATATTCGATTTGGTGTACGGGAATTTGCGATGGGAGCTATTGCCAACGGACTTGCACTGCATCATTTACGTCCATTCGTGAGTACATTCTTTGTTTTCTCAGATTACTTGCGTCCAGCAATCAGACTAGCTTCCTTGATGGAACTACCAGTAACATATGTGTTTACGCACGATACGATTGCAGTTGGACAGGATGGACCTACTCATCAACCCGTTGAACAGCTTGCTGCATTTAGAGCAATGCCAGGGATTTCTGTTATTCGACCTGCAGATGCAAATGAAACAAGAGAAGCATGGAAAATAGCTGTGGAAGAAAAAGGTCATCCAACAATGCTAGTGTTAGGTAGACAAGGCTTACCTACTTTACAAGCGACAGAAACGTTGGCAAATGAGGGCGTCCGTAAAGGAGCTTATATCGTTTCCAAAGCTTCAGATGAAGCAGTTGGGATTATCATTGCAGCCGGTTCTGAGGTTTCTTTATCAATTGAAGCTCAAGCTCGTTTAGCTGAAGAAGGTATCCATGTAAATGTTGTAAGCATGCCATCATGGGACCTTTTTGATAAACAATCAGTAGAATATCAAGAAAGCGTACTGCCTAGCAAACTACAAAAACGATTAACAGTCGAAATGGGCTCTAAACTTGGATGGAGAGAATATGCAGGAAGTGAGGGTGCTGTAATGAGCATCGACACATTCGGCGCATCGGCTCCAGGAGACCAAGTAATTGAAGAATACGGCTTTACTGTAGAAAACGTCGTAAATAAATTTAAAGAATTATTGTAATGGATAGAAACAAAAAAGGTAGTGAGGGTGTGGACAAAGTAGAAAATTAGTTGGAATTTACATTCGTGATGGTAGAATTGAAAAATTCCACTGCTATGAACAGAAACCAACTGATAGTTCATGAAAATCACCTTACAAAAAAGGTTCCGTCACAAATGATCGGAACCTTTTTTCGATACTCATGACTGTTTATGAGTTATGTCTCAGTTTTTCCCATTCAGCCCAACAAAGCCAGTGCAATAGCACCTTTAATCCCCTGTTCA
>NZ_JBPPZG010000191.1:0-7445 GCF_051918545.1 Pseudogracilibacillus amylolyticus (SeqCode)
GTGCTACCGATAATAACCGCTGGTAAATAAGACTTTGTTTCAAACCTGCTTCGTAACTTCCCTTTTTGCGATTCAAATCTGTATGCACCTTTTCGCAGTAATATATAATATCGAATAAAAGTGGCTAAAAAAATTAATATCCCGAAAGCGATTATTAACAAGGTAATAATCAACAGTGAATAATCCGTCCGAATTATCACCAAGTCAGACCCTATTAAAAACAGTGATCCTATAAGAAAAAATCCGGCCAAGTTTTGAGAAACTAATATTACGATGAAATATTGTACTTTTTGGTTTTTCATGTAAACACTAGGAATAGCATAAATGACCGATAAAATTACTAGAATAACTGTAACCCCCAAATGAAGATAAAATAAGACTTCTTTATAAGGATATATTGTATGGCTTGAAATAACTACGTAAATTAAGAAAAACAATAGAACTTGAAAAAATATCGACAATACCAATGTCCCACCTAAATTTTCAGGGCTTTGTCTCCCAGACTCAAACGGACCTCTTAACACTGCAAAATCTTCTTCATCTAAATTATTTAATTTTTTACAGATCAATCTCTTTACACCTTCTTAAATTAACAAACTTTCAGATTGAAATAAGGTTTAATGATCATCTCTAATGTTCGTTCGAATGATTCATTTCATTGGACAACGGCTTTAAGTTCCCATCATTATCAAAATTAAAACTATCAAAACGAGTTTTGCAGTATAAAATAACTAATTGTTCAGGTAAGACAAATAACATAATGTAAAATAATATGGGACCAAGGATAATCAGGAAAATTGTATTCCCGTCAATACTAACTATGTTTTTGAATGTGTATTGCATAAATAAAGTCAATCCTGTACCTGCTATAATTGCTACTGGAACTAAAGATTTTAATTCAATTTTCCCTCTCCGTGATGCTCTTTTTGATCCAGGTCGATACTCTCCTTTTTTTAATAAAAAGTAAAATCGAATACATGTGATTATAAATATTAATATACCAGCACTGCTTGTGACTAAAATGATAGTAAAAAGTGATTTTTGGTTTACTACGAACAATTTTTCTAAGCCAATTAGGAATAAGGATACGATATAAAATGATACTCCGGCAATGTTTTGTGATACTAATATTACGGTAGCATATTGCATCTTCTGACCTTTCATGTACACCGCTGGTATAGAATAGATAATCGACAGTAATATTAAGATTACAGAAAAAGTCGAGTAAACTAATAATATAGTTTCTTTAATACGAAATAATGAATTCCCTTCTGATATGTCATATACCATATATAACACCAATACTTGAAAGACAATACCTAGAAGCAATGTCCCTCCAAGGCTTTTAGGGCTTTGTCTCCCAGACTCAAACGGAACCCTTAACACTGCAAAATCTTGTTCATCCAAATTATTTAATTTTTTACAGATCAATCTCTTTACACCTTCTTAAATTAACAAAGTTTTAGATTGAAATAAGGTTAAATGATCATCTCTAATGTTCGTTCGCATGATTCATTTCATTGGACAACGGATTTAAATTCCCATCATTATCAAAATTAAAACTATCAAAACGAGTTTTACAATATAAAATAACTAATTGTTCGGGTAAGACAAATAACATCGTATAAAAAACTAGAGGGCCTAAAAGAATAACCATTATTACATTGCCATCTGAACTTATCATGTTTTTAAAGATATACTGTAGTAGTAAAGAGATCCCTGTTCCAGCAATAATTGCAAAAGATACTAAAGATTTGGCTTCAAATCTTGTTCTTAATTGTGCCTTCTTGGAACCTAAACGGTACTCTCCTTTTCTTAATAGTTTATAAAACCGAATAAAAGTTACGATAAACGTTAGTATTCCAAGGCCAACCATTATGAGTGTTATCTGAATTAATCTGGTTTGTTCTATAATAAATAACCTATCTGAGCCAATTAAAAATAGAGAACTAATAAAAAGCATAATACCAAATAAGTTTTGTGAAACTAATATTGAAATGAAATATTGAATTTTCTGTCCTCTATTATAAAGGGACGGAATAGAATATAAGATTGAAAATAAAATTAATATCGCTGTTCCTACAAGATGTATATAAAACAAGATATCCTTATAAGGAAATTTCGTATTATCACCTGCAACTAGATATGTTAAAGAAAATAAAAGGGCCTGTAAAAACACTGATAATATTAGAATTCCCCCAATAGTTTTTGGGCTTTGTCTTCCTGATTCCAACGGTCCCCGTAATACGGCAAAGTCTCTTTCTTCCAATTTGTTTAATTGACGATAAATCATTTTTAAAAATTCCCCTTTAGCTAAACCAACTTTTTAATTTACGAAAACCACCTTTTATTCTATCCATTAACCTAATGCTCCTTCTATAAAGTTAGTTTTTATCAAATTCCAATTTATTTCTAAATAATATTTGGTATCTTATTAACGAAATATTACCTATAATACAACCTAAAATAAGAAAAAAGGAAAATGATACTATTAGCCAGATCAAGGAAAGATAAATAAGAAATAAAACTGTAAAAATAATCGAGATAGCGAATAAAAGTGCCGCCATTAACAATTCATTTCTATAATGCTTTTTCCCATCCTGCATATAATCCTTAATCGACTCTATAGAAATATCCAAATGTCGTAACTCTCCAATTGTCCCTTTATAAAAGGAAATACCAATTCCCATTCCGATTACTATTGTAACTAGCGTAAAAGCAAACAGGGTAACTGGATGTTCAAAGGTTATTGGAATTGCTTTAGCAGCCCTCAACAAGGCTAAAATAAGCACAAATGCAATCCAATAGAAAATCTGATTAATGGATTTATGGTTCGCTCTATATACTTCTTTGGTTTCTGGATCGATAAATAAAGTAAATGCATTTTTTCCTTTAGTCATTTCCGCATAAAATGGAACAGGTTTTTTTCTCATTTTTATCTCCTACTTACCTTTAAGTTATCCAAATACGGACCTCGGACCTCTAAACAAGCCTTTAACCGCTTCTCCAATTCTTTACCGACATTGGTTTCAGTACATTCACAAATTATTCGGCGTTTGTCTGCCTGATTCAAATGATGTTTGAAAAAGTGCGAAATCCTCTTCTTCCAGTCTATCTAGAATTTTAAACAAGAACGATTACTCCTTTTTCGTAAAGCGAACAAATTATCTGTTTTTATCACACTTAAAAACCATAGCAAGTTCGCTATGGCTTTTACATTTTTATTCAACAAAGTCTATTCTAAAATTATCCATTTCCATATGCACATTTTCATCAGTTAATGTGGAAAATATTTCTTCATCTTCTTCATTAATATCTACAAAGAATGGTATAGCACCATTTTTCTCAAGTACACCAATATAGTCCTCTGTTAAATCTATTTCATAATTTTCGAATATATATTCTCCGTCTTGATTTCCAAGAGTTAAATCAAAAGCAATATTTTTTATTGGATCTTTTAATCGATTGATAGCTAAAAACATTAGAGAAATACTATCATCCTCAAAATAAGCTACGTCTAAGGGTAGTAAACTAAAATCATCCTGGTCACCCATTTTAGGGTCATTCTCTATTTCAGCCTGAATAGCTTGATAAAATTCATTATTTTCTATCGTTATTCCATCTTCCTCATCAACTTTTAATACTTGAAGAGTTAAGTCTTCTTTTTCTTCTCCTTCAGCCAATTCCTCACCCTCATATTGATTTTTTCCTTCTGTGTTTGAGTCATCCGAATTATTATTTTCTGATTCTTTTACTTCCACTTCATCGATTTCATTTTCTTTATCACTTGTATCATTACTTGTTTTATTTCCACAAGCAGCTAGACCTAGAACTAAAATAAACGATACAATCAAAATTAATTTCTTCAAAATAACAGCTCCCTTTTTATTCCTACACTCATTTCTAGATAATGCTTTCCTTTATTAGTCGTTTTAAATTTTAGAAAACTTGCTTATCACCAAGCCTTGGCGAAATCCTTAATTGCACTTACGAGTGATTGACGTACTAGTTACTTGTGCCTGAGACAAATCTTTACGGTGGGACGAACGAAAGAGCAAATGCCCTTCGATGGGACGAGTAAGCGCAGTCCCAGGACGCCCGAGCTTTTAGCCAGTGAGCGAGTCAAGAAAGTTTTAAACTTTCTTATCAAGCCAAAAAATACCGGTGTTCTTTGTTCTAAATCCGTGTTGTATAAATAAGCATTTCTATATATACCCTATACTCATTTCCATATAAGTATCACCACTATAGTTTGTTTTAAATTCAACAAACAAGGGGGTTTTAGCTTTAAATCCTCTCTGTTGCATATATTTTGCCAATTCAATATATTTTTGCATCGTTTGGTTGCCAAAATCTTCTTTAACACGCGTCATTACCATTGGGGTTATGCAAAAGTAGCTACGGAAATACATTTGTTCATCTATTTTGTTATCGAAATTGTTTTCTTCGATTGGCAAGAAAATTTCTGCAGTCATCACACCGTCTGTCGGTTCATGAATCATAGAATAGAACAAAGAGCCCTCTGCGTTGTAATTGTTATTCTTAAGGATCTGATTGAAATCACTAATCGCCTCACCAATTTCATCAGGTGCAAAGTTATAATATTTTGAAACTACATTTTGATAAGATATTTGGTGATTTGGGATAATCATATTTTTTTGCTCCTATCCTCAATAGGAACATATATATCAATGATGATATCCCCGTATACTTCGATTAACACACAGTAAAATTTATCTTCTAATTCCATCCCTTTTTCTTTTCCATAATCTTTTACCTTTTGATATGCTGCATGAAAATTTGCTTCCTGGTCTGCCTGCCGAAGTACAAGTGCTTCATCAATACATAAATTTTCTATGAAACGGAAGTGTGTTACATCATCTAAACTAACCGTTTCATTGATTGGTAAGTAATATGTAAAATGACCAAATTTATCTTCATTTTCTTCTGATTGGACGGAGAAAAATACAGGTCCATTTTTATAAATATCTGTAGTTAGGGTAAAGTCCTCCATAAGAAAGATACCTTCCTGCCATCCTGTTCTTAATTGTTTTGTTTCGTAAACTAATAGTTTATCAAAATTTAATGAACGTATTTCAAATTTCACCTAAAAACCTCCTTCTTCCTCGTTAGCGGGCATACCTTTTATGCGTTATCCATTTTTAGTTCTATCTCCACTTCCCCAAGGCTGTAATTTTCCGTCTTTATCAAAATTAAAACTGGAGAAACGTTTTTTGCAGTAAATGGATATGATAGAATATGCAAATAAATACATTCCCATAAAAAAAACTGCGAAAAACAGGATAACAAAGATCATATTCTCAATATATCCAGTTAAAAAACCATCAAACAAAAACCGCAGAATAAACACGAGACCTATTGCTGCAATAATAAATTCGGGTAATTTTGACAATGTAGAACGATCTCTTTCCAACACTTTCTCATGTTGATGTATTGTAGAGTCTTTCCGATATTCTCCTCTTTCAAGCGACCGCTGTAACCTGATGATTATGGCGACTAAAAAGGCAATCCCTAATAATAAAACACCTACAGCTAAAGTAATAAATGCCCTCTCAGTAAGATTCACTGACCGAACCAACATAAAAAGCGCAGCAAAATAAGGAAAAATACTGATAAAATTTAATAACATAAGACTCCCTACTATTAACTGACCTTGTTGCTTTTTATAATAGATAGTTGGAATTGCATAAATAATTGATAGTATAATTAATATAAAAGTAAACACATATTGTATCGTTAACAGGATTGATTTATTATACTCTGGATGCATTGTCGGATCAGCTGCTGCGAAGATCCCAAGACCGAACAACAGCTGACCAATTATTCCTACGAGGAGTACATTTCTCAAATTATCTGGAGTTTGCCTACCTGATTCAAATGATGTTCTAAAAAGTGCGAAGTCCTCTTCTTCTAGCCTATCCAATCTTTTATGCAAAATAAATCCTCCTCTAGAAAAACCAACTTTTCAGTTTACGATATCCTTTTTTTACTCGATCAGAAACAGATTGTTTCGTTTTACCAAACTCAACATCAAGCAATTTCCCAATTCCCCATCCTACAATGACCGTTGCAGTAACTGCAACCGCTCCAACTGCAGCAACTCCTGTCACCGCGGCAGCACCGGCAACAATTGCACCCGCTACCGCTACAGAGGCAGAACCTAATGCTATATCGATCGCTGTATCTTCTGCAGCATATATATGGGCATCTTTTCCTTTTAACCCTTGTGCTTTTGCATCATGATAATTACTGTAGTAACTTAAGCCTCCCCCAATCGGACCCAAAGCTCGCCTACCACTATCAAATCCTGCAACCTTTTTTGCTCCGTCTTTAATTCCCTGAGTAAATTTTTTCCCCGCATTTTTGGCTATATCTTTAACAGTTTCCTTCGTAGTTTTTGTTTCCACATTTGGAGTAGGGATCTTATTTTTCACTCTGTCAGCTCTAATTGCATCCCTTACGTCTTTTCCTCTATCCATCCATTTTATTGTCTCTTTTAAAGCTATAATCCCGGAATTGGCTGTCCCATGATCAAAATTTCCGAAAGGATCCTTACCACCTAGGGCTGCATTAGCTTTTCTCATAGCTACTTCTATATTATGAATAAGTTCTTTCGTAGTAGTATTATGACTTTTTCCTTTCTTAGTAAAGGAGTTTATATTTTTATCCAATTCATCAATTGTTTTTACTGCTGATCGATAGTCATTTGTAATATTATACAATGTTGGCTTACTGATACTTACAATATCCGATACATCGTCAATCACTCCTAAAACGCCTTGTTCAAACCCTTGTAATTTTTTATATTCTAAATCAATCTCTTGTCTAATTTCCTCCAAATAATCCATTTGCACAATAGCTGTTGCACTTGAATCTACATTCGAATGAAATGTGTCGATATGTTTTTTTAGGTTTCCGTTTAAATCATTAAAAAGTACTTGAAACGCGTTTGAAACTGTAACGTGAAAATCACCGAAATAAGTTTTTGCTGAACTAGCCGCTTTACCGGAGAATGATTCCATATTCCTAATCGCATTAATATTATCAATAACTGTCTCCAAACCTAATCCAACCTCATTATAAGCTGTTGTTACTTTATTTGATAAAGAGGTAACTTCCGACATTTCTACCTTATGTCCCATTTTCCTTTCCCTCCTTTACGTCCGAATCGGTTGGTATCCATCTCTTATATCGTGTTGCTGCACTTGTGACAGCTGTAAATCTTTCTCTCTAATTTTCTCACCAACATCTTCAAGAACTTCCAAATCAGCTTGAAACATTGCTTTATACTCAATTAAAAGTTCTAGGGCTCTGATTGTATTCTCTAAATCATCAATAAATGGGGTGATATTTGTCTTTTCAAGTGTTTCACTTGTACTCATTTGTCCGTCAACACTTGTAACAGAATTTCTTAGACTAATAAC
>NZ_JBPPZG010000192.1:0-7348 GCF_051918545.1 Pseudogracilibacillus amylolyticus (SeqCode)
ACGATAGCAGCTCTAAATCGGAAGGAACTGGATCAAATTCAAGTGGAACTGGCTCAAACCCGGACAAAAATGATGCAAATAAGGATAAAAATGATCCACCTTCAGAAGAAGATACCGATTCAAAAGAAAAGGAACCGGAACAACCGACTGATCCTGAACAACCTGTGGATTGAATGACTGATTTTAAGATTACTATTTAGGAGGTAGCTATCATGACGAAAACTGCTATTGTTACTGGGGCAAGTAGTGGCATTGGAAAGGCTATTGCTAAAAAGTTTGCGGCAGAAGGTTTAAATGTAGCACTAGTTGCACGTAGGGAGGACAAACTAACTGTATTAGCGGAAGCTATAAATGAAGGAACAGGTGGAAAGGCGCTTGCTGTACCTGTTGATGTTGCTCACCGGATTGAGGTGGAATCGATGGTAAAAAAAGTAGAAGAACATTTTGGAGACATTGATATCTATGTAAATAATGCGGGGCTTATGTTAAATGCGCTTGTTACAGACGGACAGGTGGAAAATTGGGAGCAAATGATTGACGTCAATATTAAAGGTGTTTTATACGGTATCAACGCAGTGATCCCTTCCATGTTAGAACGAAAAACAGGGCATATTATTAATATCGCTTCTGTATCAGGACTTGAAGTAACTAAAAGAAGCACTGTTTATAGTGCAACAAAATTTGCGATTCGTGCTATCTCGATGGGGCTTGAAAAAGAACTTGCCCGTACTGGGGTGAGAGTGACAAATATTTCACCCGGAATGGTTGATACAGATTTGGCTAGAAGGCAGGCAGTCGATAGAAAAATGTTGGAAGCGGAAGACATTGCAAATGCTGTTTATTATGCTGTTACACAACCAGATTATGTGAATGTTAATGAAATTACTGTGCGTCCAGTATAAATAATAATGAAGTACAAAAATGATTAGCAAATTGAGTCGTTCTTTGATATTATTTACATATTAGTCTTACTGTGAATTAATTTTTTTTTGCACATCTAGGTTATTATATAGTACGTGAAAAGTTGAACAACTTCTTGTTATGTTTTGTATAATAATAATCAGTTATGTACAATAATTATAATGGGATTTTACCACGAAACAGGGATCAATAAACTACAATCAATTATTAGGGAAGGTGGATTTTAATGAGTAACAAACCTAAAATTGTTGTGCTTGGAGCTGGATATGCCGGTCTAAAAACAACAAGAGAACTAACTAAAATGTTAGCACCTGAAGAGGCAGATATCGTTTTAGTTAATAAACATAATTACCACTATGAGACAACTTGGCTTCATGAAGTAGCAGCAGGGACAATTAATCCAAACCAAGCGCGTTTCATGATTAGCGATGTAATTAATCCAAATCGAGTTCGCTTAATTTATGATGCTGTTGTAGAAGTAGATAAAGAAGATCAGCGTGTTATTTTAGAAAACGGTGAAATTACATATGATTATTTAGTTATTGCACTCGGATTCGAATCAAATACTTTTGGTATCAAAGGTATGGAAGAAAACGCTTTTGCAATCGTAGATATTGATTCAAGCCGTCTAATTCGTGAACATATTGAATTGCAATTTGCAAAATATCGAGCTGATGAAGATTTAAATGACTCTGCTTTAACGATTCTAGTTGGTGGAGCTGGATTTACAGGAATTGAATTTGTTGGTGAACTAGCCGAGAAAGTACCGCAATTATGTAAAAAATATGATATTGACCGTAGAAAAGTAAGAATTATTAACGTAGAAGCAATGCCTTCAATTTTACCGATGTTTGATAAAGATCTAGTCGCTTATGCAATGAAATCTCTGGAAGACCGTGGGGTTGAATTTAGACTTGGTGCGGCAATAAATGAATGTACAGAAGATAGTTTTATTATTGGTGAAGATAATGAAGAGATTAAAGCTGGTACAATTGTTTGGACTGGTGGCGTAACGGGCAGCTCAGTTTTGGGTAAATCTGGTTTTGAGTTAACTCGTGGAAAAGTTACTGTTAATGGTGATTTACGTGCTCCGGGACATGAAAATATTTTTGTTTTAGGTGACTGTGCTTGGGTAATGGATGAGGAAACAAATAAACCATATCCACCAACAGCTCAAGCGGCAATGCAACATGCAGATACGTGTGCTTATAACATTCGCGCATTATTATACGGTGAGCCGCTACAAAAATTTGAATTCCATGACCGTGGTACAGTAGCATCACTTGGGGTAACAGATGGAATTGGAAATGTATTTTCAGGTACGCAATTGAAAGGGAAATCAGCTGCAGCGATGAAAAAAGTAGTCGATAACCGTTCTATTTTCCTACTTGGAGGAACAAAAATTTTACTTAAAAAAGGAAAACTTCGACCGTTTTAATGAAACAAACATTGAGAAGGAGGAATTCCAAACGATGAGAAGCTTTTTTAATGCGTTATTAGTCATTTTTGCATCTGTTTTAGGTTATGTTGTAGCAAGTAGAATAATCGAAGAAACGAGAGATTTTCGTTAATAAATTAACACAAAGCGAATCGCACTTTCTGCGGTTCGCTTTTTTATTTGCAGAAAGGGCTTCACCAGTGTCCAATCGTCGCATAAAAATAACAAGAATAGCTCCTAGCATTCTGCTGCACATCTAATTTTGTGATGAAAAGTGTGTTTTAAGTCACAGACAATCGGTAATAGTAAATATATAATGACTACAAATTCTAATAAACGAGGGATGAATAATGTACACTATTTTAATAGTAATTAGTCTCGTGTTAGTGATTGTGGCGGCAATTGTTACAGTTTCTGCATTAAAACAGGAAGAAAGGAAAATGAAAGAATACGAAACTGGTGGATTTTCATATAAAGATGCACTAAAACGGTCGAAAGAATATGAAAAGAATTCAATTTCAAAGATGCTTCCTGTACAAATTTGGACGTATGTTGCAGCCTTTGTAGTGACAGTAATTATTATTACAGCATTTGCAATTTACTATTAGACTTAAAAATTACGGGATTGTTTTGTTCCCCGGTACACTTTTTGATAAGTAAGCGTATAAAGAGTTAAGTATATTGACAGAAACAAAAGAGGCAAAGTGATAAAAAATGAGATAAGTCGCATAAGTGCAAAAAAATTCATGACAATTAAAACAAGTGTGCATAAAAAGAAAAAAGCTGGTAGTAAAGTTGAAAGACGCATTAGAATCCCCTCCCAATAAAATGGTATGACATTTTATTGGGAAATATTAATAAAGTTGTTCCAATAAATCGAGTAAATTTTATAAAGCTGCGTGTTCAAAAGGACCAAGTCAACTAAAGTTACCACATCCTGTGCATCTCCCAGCGGACAAATATATGTTCCAAAACGGTGGTATTAGTCCGCGCCACCTTCCAGCGGACAAATATATGTTCCAAAACGGTGGTATTAGTCCGCGCCACCTTCCAGCGGACAAATATAAGTTCAAAAACGGTGGTATTAGTCCGCGCCACCTTCCAGCGGACAAATATAAGTTCAAAAACGGTGGTATTTGTCCGAAGCACCTTCCAGCGGACAAGTATTTGTTCCAAAACGGCGGAATTAGTCCGCGCCACCTTCCAGCGGACAAATATAAGTTCAAAAACGGTGGTATTTGTCCGCGCCACCTTCCAGCAGACAAATATATGTTCAAAAATGGCAAGAGTTGTCCGAGGCAGCACCGACACTAATGCAGTGACATTTTTACCGGACTTTATAAAACATCCTTTAAAAGGAAAAATCCACTCTCTTATGAAAGGTTGTGCCTCAAAATCCAAAAGGCTCCTGCTAATAGAGTGGATTATTTTATTGAAGTAGACATTTATGTTTAGTTTTCTTCTTGATACTCCCAGAAGGTTTTTCCATTACTTTCTACCTTTTTTACTTTTCGTTCCAGCTGTAATTTTTTCAACTTATTTTCTGCTACCTTAATTGGTATTTCGAATATAAAAGCAACTTCTTCTGTTTGAACTCGTCTATAACTTTTAAGGTAAATTTCTAGTGGTGGTATTCTTTGTTTCGTATTTGTATTTGATTGTATCATCTTTTTCAATAAATACGCATACGTCTCATAGGATTCTAGTCCAGAAACTTTAATACTGTAATCTTCAATATGTTGGCTAAAAAACACTAATGTAGGAAACTGCTCAACTTCCATTTCTTGAATTAGATGCATATCACCCTGATAAGCTTTCAGTGCAGATGGGGAGAAAAGATCATTTTTAAATTCATTGATATCTAAATTTGCTTGGAATGCCGCTTCATATAAAACTACTTCTGTAGATTCGTCAGTTTGATATAAAAAGATAAGTTCTTGAATATTTCGTAAAAAGTCTCGGCCCGCTTTATTTCCTTGTAAAGCTGCAGCCTTTATGCCGATTGAAATATAATAACTATCCCATTGATTCATTGGAAAACGATTTTTGCAATGGGAATTTGGCGTACTAAATAAATGACTGATGATAGGGCGAACATTAAAAAATGCACCATATTTCATCGTCAATTTTTTAATAGATTTTTCAATGGTCCAACATTCTTTACAAATTGGATCAATAAAATAATAGATCATTACTGGTTTATTTATAAATTTTATAAAAGGATAGTTTGTACTAGGATGGGGAGTATTGTTTTGAACATCATACGCATCCATATGAATCCCTCTTTCATCGGATAATATATTATACACCAATCTTATATATTACCATGTATACGTTTACCACCATAAAGTATGTTGAAATTTGATAGTTTAAGATAGTTTTGTGGCCTCAATTGTCATTCTGTAATTGGGAAGAGAAATTCATTCTTCAGTGTTAATCATATGTTGTGCTGTCATTGTTAGTCTTTCAAAAATTGCTGAACGATAAGGCTCTTTAATATTGGCTTCATGTAATGCTTTATGCATACACTCTAACCAAGCATCTTTTCTCTCAGGCGTTATTTCAAACTCCATATGTCTACGTTTTAACATCGGATGACCTCTTTCTTCTAGATAAAGACGTGGTCCTCCGAAAAACTGTGTTAAAAAAAGTCGCTGCTTTCGCGCTGACTCTTGTAAATCATCAGGAAAAATAGGGATTAATTTTTCATGTGCCCCGATATGTTTATATAATGAATCAATAATTTTATCAACCGCTTCTTGTCCACCAATAGCTTCATAAATCGTTCCCGGTTTTGACATGTTAAGACTCCTCATAGTTGTTCATTGGTAGGTTTATATTGTCCCACTTTTTTACATATTGTAACAATCAGGTACTAGAAAGGCAAAAGTTTTGCATGGCGCATACTTATAAACTGTAGAAAAAGCGTTCAATTTTTGTTATCGGTTCTTTTCGTGTAATGCTGTAGTTTTGTATTAGTTGATTAAATGCTTCACGTCCTTTTTCTTGTGACGAAGCTTCTATTTCTAATTCATAATCAATTTTTCCGTTGTAAGTGCTCTTATCCAACACATATAAAATATCTTCAGCTTTAAACGATTTCCGTTCCGTTGATAAAGAGCCAAAATATTTTATTTGCTCTATTGGAATCCCCATATAGTCTAACTGTTTCCCTACATGAACAGTTGTAGTTGGATTTCCATTCAACCAATTTTTATATTCTTCTTCAGTTATATTATCATGAGTTTCTAATATTCCTTCTTCATGTGGCTGTTTTAAAGTAAGCGTGTATTTATTATTTTTTTCACGAATTCTCAGCGCACTATGTTGTTTTTTAAAATCGAAATGTTTTGTTTCAAAATAATAATTGATTTGGTTGACAGAGTTTGTGGGAAAGGGAAGGGATGAAGCAATGTTTTCATATTCTTTTTTCGTAAGTAACACTTTATATTCTATTTCAATTTCTTGAGCCATAATTCCTCCAAATAAATGTGTATTGTTTTTGTTAATTTATATTTATTATCTCGGAATTTTCAAGAAGATGCAACGGTTCGCTCATATGTTGATAGGTTGCCCGCAGGTTATATGATAAAATAGAAGCACAAGCAATTTTTGAATCGGATGTTGTAATGTTAAACATATAGGGGGTAACTTCAGATGAAATTTGCAATTGTGTCAAGAGGGGACGAGCGTTCCGATAAAATAAAAGCAAAAATGAAACAATACTTAATTGATTTTGATTTATTATATGATACAGAAACTCCAGAATTAGTTATTTCAGTTGGTGGAGATGGGACATTTTTAGAAGCATTCAGACGTTATGTAGATAAATTGGATACGACAGCATTTCTTGGCGTACATACTGGACATTTAGGTTTTTATACGGATTGGACATCGGATGAAATTGAAAAACTTGTTATCGAAATTGCAAAAACACCTTTTCATGTAGTCGAATATCCGCTTCTAGAGGTTATTATCCGTTTTAGTAATGACGAGAAAAAATCATTACGTTCATTAGCATTAAATGAAACGACAATTAAGACTGTAGAAGGTTCAGTCGTGTTTGATGTTCAAATTCGTGGCGAACATTTTGAAACGTTTCGTGGAGATGGATTATGTATTTCAACACCGTCTGGTAGTACAGCCTATAATAAGGCGCTTGGTGGAGGAATTATTCATCCTTCGCTGGAATCGATACAAATTACCGAAATTGCATCGATTAATAACCGGGTATTTCGTACAATCGGCTCTCCATTAATTTTACCGAAGCATCATACGTGTTTACTGCGACCGTTGAGAAAGGATAGTTTTATTATTGCTTTTGATCATATTACAAAATCTTTTACAAATGTGAAATCTATTCAATGCCGCGTAGCAAAAGAACGAGTTCGCTTTGTCAGGTATAGACCTTTCCCATTTTGGAATCGGGTGCGTGATTCCTTTGTTACCGAAGTTAAACGAGATGAGTAATAATCGATTTGTTTTGAAATGGAAAATCACGGAAAAGTATGAAGGAATTGTTTTACGCGAATTTTTATTAAAAGAGTTAAACATTTCTAGTCGACTTTTAAAAAGATTAAAATCGACCGATGGGAAATTAGTCATTAATGGAAAAAAACAAACCGTACGTTATGTACTTAAAAAAGATGATATTCTCGAAATAGTATTTCCACCAGAAGAAAAAAGTTCAGTTTTTCCTGAGAAGATGAGTTTGGAAATTGTATATGAAGATGAAGATTTGCTAGTTATTAATAAGGAAGCTGGTATACCGACTATTCCTTCAAAACTTCATCCAACAGGAACGCTTGCTAATGGAATAGCTTATTATTATAAAGAAAAAAACATTCCTTTTACAATTCATATCGTAACTCGGCTAGATAAAGATACGTCAGGTTTAGTGCTGGTAGCGAAGCATCAATACAGTCATTCATTACTTTCTGATTTACAACGTGAAAATAACATCAAACGTGTGTATCGAGCCATTATTCA
>NZ_JBPPZG010000193.1:0-7255 GCF_051918545.1 Pseudogracilibacillus amylolyticus (SeqCode)
GTCAAAAAAGGCGTGGGGCCTACACTTTTTTTAGTGTAAGCTCCTACGCCTTAATTTTTATTTACTGGAGTTTTGTCCCAGCCCCATAATGTTGAGTGGGATTTCCAATTGCTTCCTTAATGAATGAAGTTTCAGTGCAATACGTCTTCAATTAACAAAACTTAATTAAATATCCACCTTTTTAGATTCAGAATCCGTCTTCTGACACCAAACGGTAAAATATGCGATAGCTTCCAATACCAATCCCGGTTTTTTTTGTAGAGTATTTCCTTATTCTCCTCCACCGCTTCAAATATACGTTGGGAATTGTTACGATCCATAAATGTAAAATAACGTTGCCTTAGCTCCCGATACTCGCTTTTTTCCTGAAAGTTATTCCGGATATAATCATCCACATAGGCGATTAATGTGTCCGCATCAAATGCTACATCACCAAATAGCTCATGTTCAAAGTCCATATAGCTTCCTTCATATTCTAAATACTTATCCCGATCAAAGTGATAAAAGAGACAAGGCTTTTTTAAATAAAACATTTCCCAGATGACACTGGAGTAGTCGGTTATCATCATGGAACTTTTCATAATCATCTCGTCAAGCGGTACATCCAGGAAACCAAACTTTTCAATGTGGTCGGATTCAACATCAAATAAATCGATATAATCCTTGAATTTAGGATGCAGGAAAAATTTGATTTTTACGTTATCCCTTTCTAATACATCTTTTAGTTTTTCAGAGGTTAAAAAGTTCATATAGTTTTTATAATAATCACTTTCAGCAAATTTCTCCTTACTTATCCCATCCATCCACGTTCTCCATGTAGGCATCCCACAAAAATTTGTTTGTAAGCTATCTGATCCGTTTTATCCTCTAACACATCCCATCGCGCCAGTCCAGTAGTGACTACTTCTGATTCACGATACCCCCAATAGTTCACAATCATTTCCTTTTCAAATTCTGATGGGGCAATGACCAGATCAAAAACATTACGTTTTTTATAAAAGTCGGGAACTTTTTTCAAACCATTGACACCATGTTGCAAATACACAAGCGGCTTATTTGTTAGTGTTTTGCCCAGTTTACTTGTTTTCATTTTTAAATGATAACTGTTTCTTTTGGTATCGGATGATATCAGCAATCTTGCTGCAAACATGTAAACAAAATACTTAAAAGACTTGTAATATAGTACCTTATCCCGTTTATCCAGCAGGTTGTTTATTTCTGGTGAATCTTTTCGGATGACATAATAAAAGTTTTTGTGCAACCCGTTTCTATACACATAATCAAAGAAATAATATCCACTTTCATGTGCTGACATGGCAAGCTTTTCAAAGCCAATCCAGATCTCTTTTTTCTTCAGATAACCATATAATACCCACGCGACTATATAAGCGATATTTTCCTTCCAATAATAATACCTGGTTTCGAAATGTTCCCGTGGCCTATAGGTAAATGCCAACTCTTTATTAACCGTTATATAAGGATAAAAGATGTGATCTGCTTCCATGGACAGCTAATACTTTAATACTGTATTATCCACCTTTTGGAATACCTTGCCTGTCACTTTGGAAACCTTTATTAATTGTTCTACATCATCATTTGCGATAACACCGACAAAAATATCCCAATACAATGGAAAAAGATCATTTGACGATATATCGATTGTTGCGTTAACGATACTCTTTTCCCCACCAGACTCGATGTATGTCACTGAAAATTTCCGGTTTGTAAAATCATCTTTATTACGATGGACCAAATAGACATGGTTGATTTCCAGTTCATTTATATATGGGCTTTCTAAAGAAATTTGCAGGTCGATATGATTTTTCTTCATGACGAATCGCTCAACTTTAGGCTTAATCTTAAATTGGTTTTTTATTAAATTGGATATATTATTTTTCTCTAAAGCAAGCGTATCATCTTTGGTTAGGTAAAGCCTGCTACGCCAATTATATGTTGATTCGCTGAAAAAACTCTGTGGTAAAATCGGGAAATATCTGTCTGGATGCTCGTCACTTTGCGGGATAAATCGTAACCGCCAGGCTTTCTGATTTCCCTTCGACAGTAAGTACATATCCCATCTTGCTTTTTCACTCTCTGTATGCGCCAAAAAAGATTTAAAATGAAAAGATAATGTATGCTGCCAGGATTCTTCACCTTGAATAACATATATATCATTGTTTTTCCTATTACTCAACGCTAAAAGAGGTAAATGAAGATGATATAAATCTTGATCACTCTCAAAAAATGTGATGGCCGCCGTATCTTCTTGAACGCAAACACCCTTTATATCCACTATAAACGCATCGTCCAACAGGGTTTGGATCTTATTCATGTTGTTTTCTATCACCTGTGTTTGACTAACGACAATATTGGGAAATTGGGAGAGATCCGTAATAACATGTTTCATTTCCATCAAATTTTGATTTTTGCCATCCACCTGATCAAATGACAATTCAAATACCGTATGATTAACCAGTAGTATAACATGGATATGATTGATATACTTTTTGGGGATCAATATACGATCGTCCCGAAACTGTACCGGAATAAACCGATAGTATACATCCTCATCCAGTTCTTCTTTCACAAGTAACAGCAGGTTTTTCCTCTGCTCCATTTTATAATATATTCTATTGCAAAGTTCCTAGCATATTTCACAAATTTCCCAACTAAAATAACTTACTTATCTGAGTCAGTAAATTTTTTTGTTGCAAAATGACGTAATGGTCTAGTTATTTTCCAGGATCGCGAATTTTCCATGTTGCTTATTTTAAGATTCAATCGTTTTATCTTAACGTTTTTCTTCTTTATATCATTTTGCAGCACTGAAATCGTCTTGTTTTTCGCTTTAATTGTTTTAGTATAGTTTTTGTCTGTTTTTTCACGCTTGGATAACACGACTTTGTAACTTTTTTCTAACCTGTCCCTCATCTCATCAGCTGTACATGCCGTTATCGGTCCAATTGGCTGTTTAAGTTGAATTGTTTCAAGAGCTTTTTCAAGTGGCTGTTTAACACCATCAGCATTACGGTCGTAAATATGATGGATGCCATTTTTTGCTAGGAAACGAATGAAATTATCATAGTTTTTTTGATGGGTTTTTTCGACAGCATGAAAATCAACCTTTTCAACTAACTCTTCCAGGCAGGTGTTACCGTTAACTTCCTCCGAAGAAACACGTGGGAGATTATGATATTCAGATAGTTCTCTCATTCGGGCATCTATCGGTATTGTAATACTCGGAGATCCGGCAAGTAACGGCACGACATTACCATGCAATCTTGTCCCAATACTCAAATCAACAGTTTTCATATGCTCTATCCAAGTTGGCGCATTTAAGAAAAATTTAACCTTATCCTCTTGGTATACTTCGCTATTAAGACTGTTTGGATAGTTATCCAGTATACTGTTAACTGAATTACCAAGTAAAGGGGTGCCAGCATAAGTTAACACTAGCTCATCCATGTCTTGGGGGATGAAATTCAAATGATTAAATTTGCGGGAAAGGCCATTTAAAAATTTTAGCACATTCTGATTCGCCGCTGGTGTCATATTGATACTGACTGAAGAAGATTCATTTAAATGAAGATCCCTTATCTTGATGGTATTACCAAATGTATACATGGACGGACAGCCTATTACTTGATGATCAACTCCCTCTTTAAAACCTAAGTATGACAGATAATCCGCTGTAATTTGCCCCCGTAAGCCAAGCATACTTGATCTCTCCAAAACGGCACTGACAAATTTTTTGACGTCATCATCATAAGGTCGTTTGGTACTGATATTGGGCTCAAATGGGAAAGACATCCCCAGCCCTATTACATAAACAGGAATGGTGAGTTTTTCGATAAGCTCTGTATATTTCTTTAAAGAAGGTATAAAGCTTTTTCTAATTCCGTTTGCTAAAGGAAAGATATAAGCGTTATGGGTTTCATTTATCATATCTGCATCTTTGGGGTCTTTCCTATAATAGTCAGACACCAATTCTACATTATCTGTGGTCATGTTTCTGTATATACTGTACGCATAAATGAGGTTCCCGACATTATTTCCTATTGCATTTCTTTTGATTATTTCATCTGCACTAAAAGTGTCTAACGGGGACATACCTGATCTGACTAATATTTTTTTCATCCTAAAACTCCCCAATTAATTTTTTGTCTCGCAAAATAATTCTAACAATAATTTGGATTTGTTTCCATTACTCCCCTTATTCATCAACCATTTCCGGAACAATTGCAGCATTTTCAGACGACCCAGTACAGGCAATGCAATAAAACTTTACAGGCAATGTTGAGCATGGTAATTTAAATAGGATTACTATACTCGAAAAAATAACGTCAATTTTAATTAAAGGAAGGAATTTTTATGGCTCAACAACCTGATGCTCACGCAACTAAGACGATAATAAAACCTTTTGTTGATAACATAACATTCCATACGAAAAATGTAACCATTCAAGGCTGGTCCGAGTTACAAAATATCAACCAGAAACGTATTTTGGTTTTATTGAAAAAGAGAAACTCGCCCCTTTCTTACACGATTCCCATAACATGGATCAACCAAAAACAATGGAACTGTACGATTGATTTTGACCATTATCCGCTTATTAAGGGGACTTGGGACTACTATTTTCAAGTAGACGATAGTAAATACCGTATCAAACTAGATGAACATTTCCAGATGCCCAACAAGCAGTTATTTTACAATACAAAAAATGGTTCCTTGAAGCATCAACTGTACAAGACAATCAATGGTTCGCTATCATCCAAAATTAAAACAGCAACCATAACCGCAACCGGGTTACAAGCAACAATCTATGAAGACTGGTTTGTTTCTCTATCCGGTTCCTTTAACGACCCAGTATTGCCTCAACGAAATAACCTTCGTGATACAATGATCATTTTCCAGCAAAGAAACACCGATAAAGTCGTTAAAACACCGGTAACCATAAAAGAGACGAAGCAGAAGGATGAACAATACACATTCCATTTCGATCTCGATTATAGGAAGTTAGTCCCTGATGATCTACTAAAGGTGCAATGGAATGTCTTTCTCGAAATTGTTGATGATCATGTTTCTCACTGGTTCCGCATTCAAACGGATGGCAAGGATCATTTAGCATATGATTCCCGAATAACATTTGAAGCGCCAAATATACGCCAGATTTACTATAACGTAACAAAGTATAACCATTTATCCGTTTACTTCAATGAATTGCACATGTCCCGTGATATAGAATATTATGCAATTACCAAGAACGTCCTGCATTTGCAAGGGTATGCGTATTTGGATACCATCCATTTTGACGAGAACAATGCAATGAAACGATCGTTAATAGTGCGTAACAGAGACACGGACGAAATGCTAAGCATGAGTTTAAATAGTGTGGAAAGAAAGGATTTCATCATAAACGGCTATGATTATACACTTGCCGGATTTGATGTAAAAATTGCATTAAAGGACATTTTACCCCCTAATCGGTCCCAAAAAGCCATTTATGACTTTTACATTCAAATACAATACAACGATGAGGTAAAGGAACGTAAATTAGGATTTGAGGAGTTCACCTACTATAAAGATGATATCGTAACACAAACCACGTTGAAGCATAAAGGCACCTATTACAAAGGGTATTTCTCACTAACTCCTAGTGGAAACCTAAAGTTGGAGTGTTTTGGCTTTACCTTAAGAGAATATCTTTATTTGAGGTATGGCCAAAATATCGATCGAAAGCGAAATAAGGAAAAAGATATTTGGTTAATTGGTGAGAGGCCAGACACTGCCCAAGATACCGGGTGCCGATTCTTTGAATATTGTCGTAAGCAGCATCCAGAAAAAGAGATCTATTATGTGATTGACCCCTCGTCCAAAGATATAAAGAATATCAAGGGGTTGGGTAATATCATTTACGCTGGTTCATTAAAGCATCTCCGCAAAGCATCTATAGCCAGTACCTTTATCGGATCGCACGACCTGGATTATATCTTGCCCATAAAAGGGATCGAACTGGGTAACTATATCAATGGGAGAAGGATTTTTATACAACACGGTGTTCTGGGAAGAAAAAATGTGGAATACCATAAAAGTTTTTATAAATATCCGTTTCAGCTGTTCTGTGTCAGTTCCAATGCGGAGAAAAACGTCGTCCATAAGAAGCTGGGGTATGAGAAAGAAGAAATAAAAGTTACCGGTTTATCACGTTTTGATCGACTGTTAAAGCACCATCATGAGAAGAGGTCCATTCTCCTCATTCCAACTTGGCGGGAGTGGTTAAATACCGAAGAAAATTTCATTCGTTCCAATTACTATAAAAGATATATGTCATTGTTGAAAAATGAACGCCTTGTGAACTTGCTGAATAAATTTGATGTACAATTAAATTTTTATCCACATTATCGGATGCAGCCATTAATTCACACATTTAATAGCGTTACTTCTGAACGAATTCATATTGTCCGCCTTGGGGAAAAAAATGTCCAGGATCTCTTGCTTGAAAGTAAGCTAATGATAACAGATTATTCCTCTGTTTCATTTGATTTTAATTACATGTCCAAACCAATTATTTTTTATCACTTTGATTCAGATACTTTCTTTAAGAACGGAATCTTGAGACCAATTGAAGAAACGTTTCTGGGCGATATTTGCAAGGATGAAGAACAAATCATTGACTCCATTGCTTATTATTTGGAAAACAATTTTAAAGAACGAGATGAGATAACCAACAAAAAGCATCTTGTCTTTTCCAACATCGACGACAATAACTGCAAACGAATTTTCAAAGAAATAAAGAACAAAGGCGAAAGCGCCCAGTAAGCAATTGCACCTGATGCTTTAGTGAAAACTTCTCCAAAACGATGGAGAAGTTTTTTTGCTATTGTTTTAGTGATGAAAAAAAATTATACTAAAATAGACCTCTATTACCAAAAATTGTATTTCGCAAGTGAAAAGTGAGCCACATCGCAATTTAAAACTGAGCCACCCTATGTCTAGATTTCCTAATCGTTTTTGAGCCATTCTTCCGTTTCTCTCATACGATAAGATGCTCCATTCATACTTAAAACGTGTGATTTGTGAGTTAAGCGATCGGTTAATGCGGCTGTTAACACGGCATCATGGAAAATTTCCTGCCACTTTAAAAATGATAAATTACTAGTAATTATCGTTGACTTCCGATTGGCTCTTAATGATAAATGGGAAAACAATAATTCTGCCCCTTCTTTATCAAATGAAATGTACCCTAATTCATCCA
>NZ_JBPPZG010000194.1:0-839 GCF_051918545.1 Pseudogracilibacillus amylolyticus (SeqCode)
TTGGAATAGTTTGGCTTGCCGGTTTTCGTCAAGTTGAGATCATTTTATATAGCCTATTTTTAGGTGTATTCTTCCTCGTTTGTTATCTCAGTTATTATTACATTCGACGCCGAAAATTTTACAAACGATTATCTGTACCAGTTGGAAAACTTGATGAGACATTGCAAGAACAGGATGATGTTGCAATTGGAAAAGCATTAAACCAACTCTTGAAAGCACAGTACAATCTATTTCAAGAACAATTTATTGTTATGGGAAAAAAACAGGAAGAACATCTGATTTTTATGGATCGATGGATTCATCAAATGAAAACACCTCTATCAGTCATCGAATTAATGGCAAAAGATTTGGATGAGCCCGATGCCTCCAGTTTTCGGGAAGAAACAGATCGATTAAAAACCGGTCTAAATATGGTGTTATATATGGGGCGGCTGCGGACAATTGAGCAGGACTTTCATATTAAAAAAGTAGATTTATTAAAATTAATTCAAGAAGTAAATCAGGATAATAAACGGTTATATATTAGAAACAATCTTTATCCTGAGGTCAATGAGAAGCAAAAAAACTTAATGGTAGAATCGGATGAAAAATGGTTATTTTTTATGGTATCACAACTTGTTCAAAATGCAGTGAAATATTCAACTGGAAAATCGAATAAAATCCAATTTGTTTTGGATGAACAAGACGGAAACGTATTACTAGAAGTGAGGGACTTTGGAGTCGGTATACCAAAAGAAGACGTAAGAAGAATTTTTGATGCATTTTATACTGGCGAAAACGGCCGTAAATACCGTGAATCAACAGGGATGGGATTGTTTTTAGTAAAGGAAGTTGCCGAG
>NZ_JBPPZG010000194.1:849-7215 GCF_051918545.1 Pseudogracilibacillus amylolyticus (SeqCode)
ATCGACAGTTGGAAAGGGATCAACATTTTGTATTCTTTTTGACTAGATTTTAGGGCGGCATAAATAAGATTGGAAATTGCGCTGAATTATTTCGTTATTCGCTGAATTTTTAGTTTAACCGCTGGATCGAATGTCGCTAACGCTGAAATTTTATTTGAATCGCTGAATTCTGGTCTTAATCCGCTGAATTTGGGTTGCACTGAACCTTTTCTTACAACATTGTAAGGTAAGTGAAAGAAAAATCAATAGTTAATATAGACAATCCGTTATAAGCTAAAGATAGACATGAACGAAAGGGGTTTTTAAGTTGTTACAAGTGAAAAACTTAAGTAAAGTTTATGAAGGGAAAATACCTTACCGAGCTTTAACGGATATAAGTTTTACTGTTGATACTGGAGAATTTGTCTGTATTATGGGTCCTTCAGGTAGCGGGAAAACTACTTTATTAAATATTATTGCAACAATAGATGAGCCAACAACGGGCGAGGTATTAATAAAGGGAGAAAGTCCACATAAATTAAATAAAAATAAGTTAGCTAAATTTCGTCGCAGAGAATTAGGTTTTGTCTTTCAAGATTTTAATTTATTACACACATTGACCGTAGAGGAAAATATTGTTCTTCCTTTAACTCTGGATAGCAAACGGGTAAAAGAAATGAAGGAAAAAGCTCATACTATTGCAGAAACGTTAGGAATAAAAGAAATAATGAATAAACGAACATATGAAATATCTGGTGGGCAGGCACAACGGACTGCGGTTGCTCGAGCAATGATCCACCAGCCGAAATTAGTTTTAGCCGATGAACCGACAGGAAATCTCGACTCAAAAGCATCAAAAGATGTGATGGAAATGCTCTCTTTGATGAACGAACAAGAAGAGACAACGATGATGCTTGTCACACACGATGCGCAAGCGGCAAGTTACTCTGATCGAGTCATTTTTATTCGCGATGGGAAATTGTATTCCGAAATTCATAAAGGGGATAATCGCCAGATATTCTTCCAAAAGATTATTGATACACTTTCCTTAATGGGAGGTAATGATGATGACCTTTCGTCAGTTCGCGTTTAATAATGTCTTTCGCAATAAACGGTTATATGTTGCTTATTTTTTAAGTAGTTTATTTACAGTAATGGTCTTTTTTACATTTTTAAATTTTGCTTTTCATCCCGAATTATCGGGTGATGGCATGAGCTCAAGTGTCCAGCAAGGAATGTCTGTTGCGGGTGGGATTATTTACGTATTTTCCTTTTTCTTTATCCTTTATTCGATGAGTTCATTTTTACAATCAAGAAAAAAAGAATTTGGAGTATTAATGATTCAAGGGATGTCAAACCAACAGATTCGGTGGATGGTATTTTTAGAAAATATGGTCATCGGCTTTTTTGCTACAGTAATAGGGATTGCGCTTGGTCTAGTTTTCTCAAAAGCAATACTACTTATTGCAGAGAATATACTCGTTTTAGACGGAGGTTTACGCTTTTATTTTCCTATGAAAGCATTAATAGTAACATTTATTTCATTTATGTTGTTATTTTTCTTTATTTCAATTTTCGTCACTTTTGTATTACGAACGAATAAGTTAGTGAAGTTAATTAAGGGGGACAAAATTGGAAAAAGTGAACCAAAAGCATCTATTTGGCTAACAGTTTTAGCCGTACTTTTAGTAGGAAGCGGCTATGTGATTGCTTTATATGTAAAAGGGGTAGTAGTTGTCGCAGCATTGTTTCCTGTTGCAGCACTCGTTACGGTAGGAACATACTTTTTGTTTTCTCAACTAAATGTTTATGTTGTTAGAAAGTTAAAAAGTAGGGAGCGTTTATTTTGGAAGAAAACAAATATGCTTTTATTTTCGGATTTATCGTACAGGATGAAAGATAATGCACGAGCTTTTTTTATGGTTGCCATTATTTCTACCGTTGCATTTAGTGCCATTGGAACACTCGTTGGACTAAATTCTTATTTAACAAGTGGAGTAAAGTCTGCTCATCCTATTTCGTTTGTTTATACGGTAGAAAAGGCAGAAGAAAATAACAAAGAAATTAACAAAATTGAACAAACGCTTGATCAATATGATTTAACCTATGATAAAGCTGAAATAGAATTAAACTATTATAATCAGGATGATAGATCCATATTAATTACAACTGCTGATACGTATAATACGTTTGCTCGGATTGCAGGCGAAAAAGAAATAGATTTAAAAGACACCCAAGTGACCGTGGTGGAGCAAAACTCTGTTAATATGTTGGTACCACAGGCTAACTTAGAAAACTCATTCATTACATTAGAGGACGGAACGAATGCCAATGTAGATAAAAATTTGGTTGGTATTGCAAAGCCCAATGTGTTACCAGAAGTAATGCATTATTACATTGTGGGGGATCATATTTATGAGCAACTTCCATCTCCTGAACACACGCAAAAAGTTATTGGATGGCAAGTGTTAGACGGTGAAAAAGACGATTTAATCGCAGCTGGAGAGAAAGCCTCTGAAGGAATTTTAAACTTCATGGCAGTAGACCATGTTGTCCATGATATTAATAAAATGTGGAGTCCAGTAATGTTTGTTGGCCTATTTATCGGCATTGTCTTTTTCGTGTCGGCTGGAAGTTTCTTATATTTTAGGCTTTATACTGACCTTGATGATGATAAACAAAAATTTATGGCAATCAGTAAAATTGGCTTAACGACAAAGGAAATGAATAGTGTTATCGGTAAACAAATTACACTACTCTTTTTTGCACCGATTAGTATCGCAATAATCCACGGAGCAGTGGCATTAACCGCTTTATCACATATGTTTGGATATAATTTATTTACGGAATCAGCCATTGTCCTTGGAAGTTTCTTTGTTATCCAAGTTGTTTATTTTATAATTGTTCGTTATTTTTATACAAAGCAAGTAAGATTGGCTGTGGAATAGTAAAAAAAGGACTGTAGAAAAAACTCTGCAGTCCTTTTTTAAAATTAAGCGATGATTAACTTATGAACGGCTTCTATAAATCGTTTCATTTCTTCGTCATTCCCAATAGTAATTCTTACGTAATTATCAATTGGTTTTTTCCCGAAATAACGGATTAGAATATCTTGTTCATGTAATCTTTCATACAAGTTTTGTGCTAGAATGTTTGGATGTGTTGTAAACACAAAGTTTGTCGCAGAAGGTAAGACTTTAAAACCGAGATTTTCAAGTCGCTCGGTTACCCACGTTCTAGTCGCAATAATTTTAGTTGAAGTATTTTCAAAATACGCTTTATCTTTTATAGCTGCAGTTGCACCGGCTAAAGCTAAACGATCAATCGGGTACGAATTAAATGAATCTTTTATTCGAATTAGTGCCTGAATCAATTTTTCATTCCCTAATGCAAAACCAACTCTTAGACCGGCCAGTGACCGTGATTTGGACATCGTTTGTATAACGAGTAAGTTATCGTATTTATTAACGAGTGATACTGCCGATTCAGGAGCGAAGTCAATGTAGGCTTCATCGACAATGACGACCGTATCTAGATTGTTTTTCACAATTTCTTCAACTTGCTCAAGGGTTAAGTAGATACTAGTTGGAGCATTTGGATTTGGAAAAATCACTCCACCTTTGGACTTGAAAAATGCTTCTGTATGAATAGTAAAATCCTCGTTTAATGCAACTTCTGTATACGGAATATTAAATAGTTTTGCATACACTGGATAGAAACTATACGTTATATTTGGGAATAAAATTTCTTTGCCCGGTTCGAAAAAAGCCATAAAAGAAAATGCTAACACTTCATCAGAACCATTTCCGATAAAGACATTTTCCGTCCTCAAATGATAATATTTGGCAATCTCTTCTCGTAAATTTTCCATCGTGGGGGAGGGGTATAACCGTAAATCCTTCCCAACTTCCGAAGTGATCGCTTCAATTACTTTAGGTGAAGGGGGGTAAGGGTTTTCGTTCGTATTTAATTTTAAAATGTTTTCTTTATTTAACTGTTCCCCAGGGATGTATGGTTCAGCCCTCTCTACCATAGAACTCCATAGTCTATTCATTTTTATCTTCCTTTTTCTGAACATGACGTTCGTATAAAACATCTTTTATATCGGACAAGCTAACCCCAGTAATATTCATTAATACGAGCGTATGGTAAACAAGATCGGCAATTTCCCATTTGATTTCTTCTTTATCATTATTTTTAGCACCAATAATGACCTCGCTTGCTTCTTCACCGACTTTTTTTAAGATTTTGTCGATACCTTCCTTAAATAGATAGGTTGTATAGGAACCTTCAACTGGGTTATTTTTGCGTGCTTCAATAACATCAACAATCGTATGAATTACTTCACGTTTTGAAAAGTCTTTTTCAGTCACAATATTAAAAAAACAAGACTCTCTCCCTGTATGGCAGGCAGGTCCAAGGGGATCGACCGTTATAAGTAGGGCATCTTGGTCACAGTCAAGGGCAATACTTTTTACTTTTTGTCTATTACCGGAAGTCGCTCCTTTATTCCAAAGTTCTTTTCTAGAACGACTATAAAACCACGTTTGTTTCGTTTCGATCGTTTTTTGTAATGCTTCTTCATTCATGTAGGCAAGCATAAGAACCTTTCCTGTGATATCATCTTGGATAATGGCCGGGATCAGTCCGTTGTCATCATACGTAATGTTTTTAATCATGTTTGTTAAATCTCCTCTACTAGAATGTCAAAATTCAGTAAATACTCTTTTAAATCAGTGATGTTAATCTCTTCGTAATGGAAAACAGAAGCGGCGAGTGCTGCGTCAGTGTTTCCTTCTGTAAGCACTTTTCTAAAATGGTCCATTTCTCCAGCTCCACCACTTGCAATGACAGGAATGGTTACTGCTTTCTTAACTGCGTTGTTTAAAGTTAAATCATAGCCATCTTTAACACCATCCGCATCAATCGAATTAAGTAAAATTTCACATGCACCAAGTTTCTCGCCATGTTTTGCCCATTCAATTACATCAAGTCCCGAGTCTTTTTTCCCGCCACTTGTAAAAGCGTGCCATTTGTTTGGGGCAACTTGTTTGGCATCGATGGAAAGGATAATTTTATCGTCACCAAATTTTTCAGATGCTTCTTTTATTAAATTCGGATTGTCAATTGCTGCGCTCGTGATAGCAACTTTTGCTGCACCTGCATCAAGTACTGATGCTACATCTTCTATAGTGCGAATTCCACCACCAACCAGAAGTGGAATTTCAATGACTTCTGCAATTTTCTTTACAATTTTTAAAAAAGCTTCCCGGTCGTTTCCAGTAATATCGAGTAAAAATAATTCATCAGCATGATCCAGTTCATATTTTTTAGCAAGTTCAACTGGATCGGCAACGTCTTGAATATTTTGGAACTTTTTCCCTTTTACGACACGTCCGTCTTTTACATCTAAGCATGGAATGATTCGTTTATTCATGTTTATTCCTCCATGAGTGATTCAAATTCTAGTTTTCCATCATATAGAGCTTTGCCGATAATTGCTCCATACATATTTAGGTTTTGTAGATTAGCTATATCTTCTTTCGTTGTCACTCCACCTGAAGCAATAACATCCATTTTTGTCGCTTCATTGATTGTCTGTTGCTCTGTTAAATTTGGCCCTTGGAGCATGCCGTCTTTTGCAATGTCGGTATACACGATTGTTTTAACACCGACTTCTTCTAACTTTTTAATTAGCTCAAGTGCGGAAACATCGCTCGTATCTGTCCAACCATCTGTTGCAACAAAGCCGTTTTTGGCATCTATTGATACAACTATTTGCTCACCGAATCTTTTGACTGATTCTTGTAAAAATGCTTGATCATTAATTGCGGCTGTACCGATAATTACACGGTTTACACCATTTTTTAGATAGGCTTCAATTGTATCGATTGAGCGGATACCTCCACCGACTTGGATAGGAATCGAAACGGTATTAGCAATCTCGATAATCACTGCTTTATTTATTGATTCTCCTGTTTTTGCTCCGTTTAAGTCAACGATATGAATGAATTCTGCACCTTTTTCTTCCCACTGTTTTGCCATATCTACTGGGGAATTGCTATAAACTTTTTCTCTGTTATAATCTCCTTGAATAAGTCGCACACATTGACCGTCCAAAATATCAATTGCTGGAAAAATAATCATTTCAAATTCTCCTCTATTAGTTAGGCTGTTTTTAAAAGATTGTTAGTTTTGATACAACAATATACATTAACTGTGCAGTTAAATCGCCGTTGATTTTCGCTCCGGGCAGTACGCTTTCCGCGGGCACGGCTTCAGCCTCCGAAGCAGAAACCCACTGCTTCTAAGTCTTCAGACACGTGCTTTTCCCGCAGGAGTCGACTGCCCTCCACTACAATCAACTAGATTGGTGAATTCCCTGGT
>NZ_JBPPZG010000195.1:0-6428 GCF_051918545.1 Pseudogracilibacillus amylolyticus (SeqCode)
AAGGAAAAAAGGATCAAGGTAGTACCATATGGTTTACCAATAAGTGATCGAAATAGCAATGGCTCCTTTATCATCGACGCGGATGAAGAAGGAATTGTTGAATATACGATAATAGAAGCAGAATATGATATTCCATTTAACGAATCATAATAAATTTTAGCGGAAAAAGAATCCATGTGCAGAGTGGGTTCTTTTTTTATTTTTGATTTGTTATTTGTCAGAATACGGATTTATATTTAGCGTTCATTTGAAATGTTTTTAATTACTCAATGAACATATATCTGAACTTAATTGTGCGGATTTTAAACTTACATATTGGATTATGAAATTGATTTCCCTAAGCAATACATAATGTAAGCACTTTTTTATATGATGAAAATATGATACGCTAAATTTATAGCTTTAGTTTTTAAATATTATTTTTGTTAAATGATGTAACTGATTTTTAAATGAATAGTGTCTAAGGAGTGATAATGTGAATTTTGAACTTTCAAAAGAACAAGAAATGATCCGAAAAATGGTGAGAGATTTTGCAGAAAACGTGATTAAGCCACGTGCGATTGAAATTGATACGGAAGCAAAATTTCCGGAAGACATTTTTAAGCAAATGGGTGAACTGGGTTTAATGGGTATTCCATTTCCAGAAGAGTATGGTGGAGCTGGCGGGGATACAATTTCTTATGCACTTGCTGCAGAAGAAATTGCTAGAGTTTGCGGAAGTACCGGTTTAAGTTATGCTGCAGCTGTTTCACTTGGGGCAAGCCCACTTTATATGTTCGGTACCGAAGAACAAAAACAACAATATTTGGTACCTCTTGCAGAAGGTCGTGCACTTGGAGCCTTTGGTCTTACGGAACCTAATGCCGGATCAGATGCCGGTGGTACAAAGACTACTGCAGTCGAAGATGGAGATTATTATGTTATTAATGGTGAAAAATGCTTCATCACAAATGCAAGCTTTGCTAAAAATTTAATTATTACAGCTGTAACAGGTAAAAATGAAAAAGGACGTCCTATTATATCCTCCATCATTGTTCCGACAAACACGGAAGGTGTTACGATAACGAGTAATTATGACAAAATGGGGGTACGAGGATCTGATACGGCTGAAATTGTATTAGACAATGTTCGGGTACCAAAAACAAATCTATTAGGAGATCCAAAAGATGGATTCAAACAATTTTTATCAACCTTGGATGGGGGACGCATTTCGATCGGTGCTCTTGGGGTTGGAATTGCCCAAGCATCATTAGAGAAAGCGTTAACCTATGCAAAAGAAAGAAAACAATTTGGTAAACCAATCTCTTCCTTTCAAGCAATTCAATTTAAATTGGCTGATATGGCAATGGAAGTGGAACTCGCCAGGAACATGGTATTAAAAGCAGCTTGGTTAAAAGATAATAATAAACCGTTTTCGAAAGAAGCGGCATATGCTAAGTTATTTGCCACTGAAACAGCTGTTCGCGCGGCGGATCAAGCAATCCAAATTCATGGTGGGTACGGATACATGCGTGAATATGAAGTTGAACGATATTTACGTGATGCTAAATTACTCGTTATCGGTGAAGGAACATCCGAAATCCAACGATTAGTAATTGCTAGGCATTTGGGCTGTTAAATTTAATTTGAAGAGGTTGGGATATTTAGAAAACGATCAACTTTGGCTCCTTAAGTGATGAATATTTCCAAAGTAGATGATATGCAACCAATTTTTCTTAGATAAAAACACTTATCCCGCCTTTTAATTATTAATATTAGGAACAGGAGAGAGTATATGATTAAGAAAATACTCATTGCAAATCGTGGAGAGATTGCTGCTCGAATTATCCGTACATGTAAAAAAATCGGCATAGAGACTGTTGCAATATATTCAGAAGCGGATGAATTTGCTCCATATGTAAAAATTGCCGATGAAGGTTATCTGATCGGACCACCACGTGTTAATGAAAGTTATATGAATATGGAAAAAATAATACAAATAGCTAAAGAAGCCGATGTATGTGCGATTCATCCTGGGTATGGATTTTTGAGTGAAAATAGTGATTTTGCAAGAAAATGTAAAGAAGCAAATATTATTTTTATCGGACCATCTGCAAAGATTATAGAGAAAATGGGAGATAAAATTACAGCCAGGAAATTAATGAAACAAGCTGGTGTACCTGTAATCCCCGGAACAGAAGGAGCTGTAAAAACAATTGCAGAAGCGAAGGATTCCGTTAAACATATAGGCTATCCTGTAATGTTAAAGGCTTCAGCAGGTGGTGGCGGGGTAGGACTACAAACCGTAACAAATGAAGAAGAACTAGAAAAGACGTTTGAGAATAATTCAAAACGTGCAGAATCTCTTTTTGGTGATGGTTCCATGTTTATTGAGAAACAACTTGAAAATGCCCGGCATATAGAGGTGCAAGTATTAGCCGATGAACACGGCAATGCAGTTCATCTATTTGAACGAGAATGCTCCATTCAACGAAGAAACCAGAAAGTAATTGAGGAAGCTCCTGCCACAATCTTATCTGAAAAAACTCGTGCATTAATGGGGGAAGTTTCTGTTAAGGCAGTCAAAGAGTTAGGATATTCAAATGCTGGGACGATAGAGTTCTTAGTAGATTCAGAAGAACAATTTTACTTTTTAGAAATGAATACTAGAATTCAAGTTGAACATCCTATAACAGAAGAAATTACCGGTATCGACCTCATCGAACAGCAAATAAATATCGCAAGTGGTAAAACACTTACGATTACCCAATCTGACATTGTTCATAATGGTCATGCAATTGAAGCAAGAATTTATGCCGAAGATCCTCAAAACTTTTTCCCATCACCTGGTAAAATCACACAATATGAAGAGCCAGTGGGAAAATATATTCGCATAGAATCTTCCGTAAGAAGTGATAGTAATGTCACGCCGTTTTATGACCCAATGATAAGTAAATTAATTGTTACTGGAGAGTCTAGAGAAGAAGCTATCTTGCGCTTGAAAGAAGCATTAGGAAACTATAAAATTGAAGGTATTAAAACAAATATACCAATGCTAATTAGAGTAGTAAATCATGAACAATTTAAATCCGGTAATACACCGACTAATTTCGTACAAAAATTTTTATAATTATTGATGGAGGCGTTATAAATGTCTGAAATTAAAGCTAGTATGGCAGGAAATATGTGGAAGATTGTAGTGAAAGAAGGAGATAAAGTAGAGGCTGGTGATGATGTCGCAATTTTAGAATCAATGAAGATGGAAATCCCTATATCTACAGAACAATCCGGAATTATCAAAGAAATTAAAGTAAGTGAAGGGGATTTTATTAACGAAGGAGATGTTATAGCAATTATTGAATAGTAGTGAAGGAGGGGAATTAACGATGTCTACTCTCATTACCTTTAAGATAGAAAACGAACATATTGGTATCATCACATTAAATCGATTAGAAGCGGCAAATGCGTTATCGCTACAATTATTGGATGAATTGAATGAAGTTTTTACAGAAATTGAAAATAATAATTCCATTCGTTGTGTAATAATTACTGGTGCGGGTAATAAATCTTTTTGTGCCGGTGCAGATTTAAAAGAGCGTAGAGGAATGACTGAAGAAGAGGTTATTAAAACCGTTACATACATAGGTGAAACAATATCAAATATAGAAAAGTTGAAAGTCCCTGTCATTGCAGCCATAAATGGTGTTGCATTTGGAGGCGGACTTGAACTTGCCTTAGCTTGTGACATTAGAATAGTTGCAAATCACGTAAAAATGGGATTAACAGAAACATCTTTAGCCATTATTCCCGGTGCAGGAGGTACCCAGCGGCTGCCGAGACTTATCGGTACTGGGCAAGCGAAACGGTTAATTTATACAGCGATGCGAATTGAAGCAGATGAAGCATATAAAATTGGCCTAGTGGAGTCGATAGTTCAGCCAGAAAATTTACTGCAAGAAGCGAAGCAACTTGCAGTAAAAATCGCTTCAAATGGACCAATTGCTGTTAAGCAAGTTAAAGAGGCAATCAATAAGGGAATCGAAACAGATCTTAATTCTGGATTAAATATTGAACATCAATGCTATAAACAAACAATCCCAACGGAAGATAGATTAGAAGGTTTACAAGCTTTTAAAGAAAAAAGAAAACCTAATTATAAAGGGATATAAATTAGGAGGAGTCCTATGTCTGATATAAATGAATTTCAAAAAAGAACCGAGAAAATAAAACAAGGTGGAAAAGAAAAATATCATAAAGCAAACAGCGAGAAAGGTAAACTATTTGTTCGAAGACGATTAGAACTTTTATTTGATGAAGATATAGAAATAGAAGATGGATTTTTTGCTAATTGCATGGAAGATGACCTACCATCCGATGGTGTAGTTACTGGAATCGGTAAAATAAATGGACAATCAGTCTGTGTAATGGCAAACGATTCGACAGTTAAAGCAGGCTCATGGGGTTGGCGTACAGTTGAAAAAATTATCCGAATTCAAGAAACAGCATTAAATCTAGAAATCCCAATGCTTTATTTAGTTGATTCCGCAGGTGCTAGAATTACGGATCAAATAGAAATGTTTCCGAGTCGTCGCGGAGCAGGACGTATTTTTCACAATCAAATAAAACTTTCTGGTCGCGTACCGCAAATTTGTTTACTGTTTGGCCCTTCCGCTGCCGGCGGAGCATACATCCCAGCATTTTGTGATATTGTTGTCATGGTAGAAGGGAATGCTTCGATGTATTTAGGCTCGCCACGTATGGCTGAAATGGTGATCGGTGAAAAGGTGACATTAGAAGAAATGGGTGGAGCGAAAATGCATTGCTCTGTATCTGGTTGCGGTGATGTTTTGGTAGAATCTGAAGAAGAAGCAATATCCTATGCTCGCACATATTTAAACTATTTCCCACAAAATTACAAATCGAAGCCTAAAACAATCGCTACTAAAGAAGCAAAACAGTTTGAGAAATCAATTAAAGATATTATCCCAGAAAATCAAAATGCTGCGTTTAATATGTATGATCTAATTCTTAGAGGTTAAGAAATTATTTGCTCCAGAATTAATTACGGGACTTGCAAGAATTGAAGGAAGAGTTATAGGAATCATCGCTAACCAACCAAGAATGAAAGGTGGCGTTTTATTCCCGGATTCTGCCGATAAAGCTGCCAAGTTTATTCAGTTATGCGATGCTTTTAATATTTCATTATTATTCTTAATGGATGTTCCCGGATTCATGATCGGAACAAAGGTAGAACAGCAAGGAATTATTAGGCATGGGGCAAAAATGCTCGCGATGATGAGTGAGGCTACTGTGCCAAAAATTTCTGTTGTAGTTAGAAAAGCATATGGTGCTGGTTTGTATGCAATGGCAGGACCAGCTTTTGAACCAGATGCAACACTTGCATTTCCATCAGCACAAATCGCTGTAATGGGCCCAGAAGCTGCAATTAATGCTGTCTATGCAAATAAAATCGCCTCTCTACCAGAGGAAGAACGTGCTGCTTTCGTAAAAGAAAAACAACAGGAGTACAAGAATGATATCGATATTTACCGTTTAGCATCTGAAATGGTAGTGGATGCGATTATCGATCCAGATAAAATTCGAAAAGAACTTTCTACTAGATTCAGTATGTATGAATCAAAACAAGTAAATTTTACACATAGAAAACATGGGGTATATCCTGTATAAATTGAAAGTTAGTAATAGGGGTGTTTAACAAGTAAAGTGAAAAAATTTCTTCACTTATTTACTACTTAAACACCCCGTTTTTTACAATTAATTAACGATAATTTTATTATGTAAACTAACAAGCAAAAAAATGTTAAATAAACGTAAACAATGTTATTCTTATAGCAATGCTGAGGATAGAAGGGTGAGAGTTTGAATGGATGAGCGTTTATTTCGTGACGCAATGGGAAAGTTTGCAACAGGTATTACAATTGTGTCGATAAATGATAATAATGAATATAAAGGGATGACCGTCAATGCATTTATGTCAATCTCGTTAAATCCAAAATTAATCGCAGTATCAATAGATGAAGATGCCAGATTGTACGATGAATTGAAAAACACGACTAAATTTGGTGTGAGTATGTTGAAAGAAGAGCAAAGAGAGTTGTCGATGATTTTTGCAAGACAAAAAGAGCAGGATCGTGAAATTGAATTTATTGTACGAGATGAAGTCCCAGTCATTAAAGATGCACTTGCGACATTATCCTGTGAAGTTGATCAAACAGTAAAAGCTGGGGATCATTTAATTATAATAGCCAAAGTAACGGATATTACAATTCAAGACGGGGAACCCATTCTTTATTATGGTGGTAAATACCGAACGATTAACCCAAATGATTAATTTAGAACATAGAAGTGCGAGTTCAAAAAGGAGGATAAAAAGGACCAAGAAGTTCGAGGCGGCGCAGTTTCGAGCAGCGGAATGTATGCATTTAGAT
>NZ_JBPPZG010000195.1:6438-7213 GCF_051918545.1 Pseudogracilibacillus amylolyticus (SeqCode)
ATACATGAGCAGCGGAGAAGCAAGCCAACGAAGAAATTCGCAGTGTCATTTTTACCGGACTTTTTGAACATCCTCTAGAAAATAAAGTATTTATTATAAAACATCCGAACACATATACATTTTTTTAATTAACATTTGTATTTGTTCGGATTTCTTATTTCTGTTTATATTATCAATATGCTTAAACAGGGCAGTAACTATCGACAGTAAAATTTTTACCGCTACGGAAATACACTCCGCTTTCCACGGGCGGCTGTTGAGCCTTCCTTGTGCTAACGCACTGCGTTGTCTCACCTAGGCCTTTCCTCCCGTAGGAGTCTCCGTGTATTTCCTTCGCTGGGTGTGCTTGGTAAACAAACTCTGCACAGTATGTTACTACTATCTCTATTGTTGATTGGAGCCGGAGGGCAGTCGACTCCTGTGGGAAAAGCACGTGTCTGAAGACCCCGCAGCGGTGGGCTTTCCGCGAGGAGGCTGAAGCCGTGCCCACGGAAAGCGTACTGCCCGGAGGCGGAAATCAACGAAGCTGTTACTAGTTTTAAATTTTCACTACTCAACAACGAACGTATTAAAATTAACCTGTTGAAAGTAAACGTTCTAAAAAATCACTATCTTGTAATCGTTCATCTTTACAGTTGGGTTATGCTCAGCCACCTTATTTATTTAGACTAGAAAAAGGGATACTCTTCTCGTATAATGATAGATAGAAAGATATACAAAGGGGAATGTTACGTTGAAAGTGGCACAGAAAAATATAACGACTATGAATGAAAGC
>NZ_JBPPZG010000196.1:0-7209 GCF_051918545.1 Pseudogracilibacillus amylolyticus (SeqCode)
TATATTTATTATTTCAAACCTGACCTCCAAAGTCAAGACATATTTTCTAATCTTTGTAACAGATTATTGAAATCTTCTGGTTGTTCGACAGTAAATGTTTTCTTTTCACCTGTTTTTGGGTGGATAAAACCAAGCTCTTTTGCGTAAAGTGCTTGGCCTTTTATTAGAGAAGATTTTTTACGGCAGTATACCTCATCCCCGACAATAGGATGATTCATATATTTTAAATGTACTCTTATTTGATGGGTCCTCCCCGTCTTTAATTCACATTCCACATACGTATACTGTTGAAATCGTTTCAGTACTCGGAAATGAGTTTCGGCTTCTCTTCCGTTTTCCACTACAGCCATTTGTAATCTGTTTTTAGGATTTCGGCCAATTGGTGCTTTAATGACCCCTTTTGAATGGGACAATACACCAAAACAAACTGCTTCATAAATTCGAGTAACTGTTCGCTCCTGAAATTGTTTTTTCAACTGTTCATGTGTTTCATTATCTTTTGCAATCACCAGTACACCACTCGTATCCTTATCTAAGCGGTGAACAATTCCCGGACGGTCATCTCCACTAAGATTAGACAAATGCTTACAATGATATAGTAAACCATTTACCAACGTATTTGTCATCACAGATTGTGTCGGATGTACAAGCATCCCTTTCGGTTTATTAATGACAAGTAAATATTCATCTTCAAACAAAATATTTAAAGGTATTGGCTCTGCTTTGATATCCATTGTTTGTGCTATCGGAATATTCCATTCAATTATATCTCCATACTTACATTTATAATTCGCTTTTTGCTTTTCGTTATTAACGAACACATAATTTCCTTTGATCCATTGTTGAATTTGTTGCCGGGAATATTCCGTATTTATGTTTGTTAAAAGCTTATCAAGTCGAGTGCCTGCTTCTTCCTCCATGATATGATGGATAAAAGTCATGATAGCTGTTTTCCTTTCTTAGCTTTTCTTTCATCAAGGAAAGTAACAATTAAAATAAGAATCACACCAATAGTAAGCGCAGAGTCTGCAACATTAAAAATTGGAAAATCGTAATTAATAATAATAAAATCTAAAAAATCAACTACTTCTTTACGAACAAGCCGATCAATAAAGTTACCTATTGCGCCACCTAGTAAGAGACTTAATGAGATCGCCAGAAGTCGATTATCCTTTGCATGTTTTTGCATATAATATATGATTCCAATGATAACGACAACTGTGATAATATAGAAAAAAGTCATATGTCCTTGCAAAATCCCCCAGGCAGCGCCTTTATTCCTGTGAGAAGTAAGATAAAAGAAATTTTCTATAATAGGAATGCTTTCGTACACTTCCATTTTTTTATCAACGATCCATTTTGTCCACTGATCTACTAAAATTACAATAATTGCCAATATGTAATACCGTATCATAAACAACCCTCCGAAATCGACCAATAAAACTAAACATATCTAATACAATACCACTATTATACGATTTGTTCACGAGATTTATCTATTATACGGAAAAATATATCGGACTGTCCAAAGTTTTAAAGAATGGTCTTTTTCGTAAGTTTTATTGCCTTTCTTCTCCATAGTTTGTTAGTAGTATCAATAGTTCTATCTTTTAGAATAATGATTTCTCCACTATAATATGCTAATGGCTGCCTTATCAAAGATGTTATTACCTTCAATTTCCAGCAACTGTTTCTTCATCTCCACCCCACCTGCGTACCCCGTCAGCTTTTTGTTCTTACCAATGACACGATGACAGGGTATTAAAATTGGCAGTGGATTAACAGCAATAGCTCGCCCCACCGCACGAATGGCATTTGGTCTTTCAATAAAAGCTGCTACATCGGAATAGGTCTTTATCTGCCCATAAGGAATTTGTAGCAAAGCATACCATACTTGTTTTTGAAAGGGTGTCCCTTTCAGTTTAAATGAAATATCGAATTGACGAACGTTCCCTTGAAAATATTGCTGGAATTACTGACAAACAGGTTTTCCAAGTTCATGGCTTCTTTTCGTCGTATGCTTAGCAGTGATAGTATGCCAGTGATTATCCGTTAAAACAATCCGTCTTAATTGATCGTTTTCTGCAAAAATAAATCGTAAATTGCCAATTTTTGTACGGCACGTATCATAAATAATCATATATTAATCTCCTTTGCTGTATTTTAAATCCTTTTTTTAACGAACGTAAATTCAGTCAATTTCTTTGTTCGTTCTATCACCCGTTTACAAAAGACTGATCTTTAAAACAACCTAATTTACAATATCAAAAAAGTAGAGGATGGATGACCACCCTCTACTTAAAACATCTCTTTTAGATTCAGTTAACTAAATGACTGTAATGTTCTTCAACTACATCTGCGCAACGAGTACATAATTCCGGATGCTTATCGTTTTCACCAACTGTATTAGATAACATCCAGCAACGTTCACATTTTTCCCCAGGATGTTTTTCGACGTAAATGCGAACATAGCGGTATTCTTTTGCATTAGGATGTGATTCATTAATCACTGCTTCTGATACGATCAGTAACTGGTGAATGTTCGGAATAGATTCCAATACTTTTTTCGTTACATCATCTTTCGCTTCAATCGTAATTTTTGCTTCTAATGGTTTACCGATAATTTTCTCGTTACGTGCTTCTTCAAGCGATTTTAGCACATCTGAGCGAACGTTCATGAAGTGATCCCATTTTTCTTGAACTTCTTGATTAAAGCTCTCTACTTCACGTGCTTCCGGCATATCCGTAAGCTGAACGTACTCGGCATCTACCCCGTTAATATATTCCCATACTTCTTCTGTTGTATGAGGAATAATTGGAGTCAATAACTTAACAATAGACACTAAAGTCTCATAATAAACTGTTTGAATACTACGGCGTTTATGATCATTTTCCGCTTCAATATAAAGAATATCTTTAGCAAAGTCTAAATAGAAAGCACTTAGATCAATTGAAATATAATTATGAATATCATGGAAAACATCAGCAAAATCAAAGTTTTCATAATTATTTTTAGCATTGGATACTAAGGTCTGTAGACGATGTAACATATAGCGATCTACTTCCTCTAAATCTTTTTCAGCTACAGCATCTTTATTCGGATCAAAATCGGCCAAATTAGCTAACATAAAACGAAATGTATTTCTGATTTTACGATAGTTTTCAGCCACCTGTTTTAAAATCTCTTGTGAAATTCTTACGTCTGCTTGATAGTCAACCGAAGAAACCCATAATCTTAAAATATCTGCCCCTAGCTGTTTCAAAATTTTAGCAGGTGGAATGATATTACCTAAAGATTTACTCATTTTTCTTCCATCACCATCTAAAACAAACCCATGGCTTAGTATTCCTTTATATGGTGCTTTTCCTGTAACCGCCACAGCTGTAGAAAGTGAGGAGTTAAACCAACCACGATACTGGTCGCTTCCTTCTAGATAAATATCAGCCGGACGTTGTAGTTCTTCACGCTCTACTAATACAGCTTCATGTGAGGAGCCTGAATCGAACCAAACATCCATAATATCTGTTTCTTTCGTAAACTTGCCATTTGGGCTATGTTCAGAAGTAAATCCTTCAGGTAGTAAGTCTTCTGCATCCCATTCGAACCAAATATTTGATCCATGTTTACGGAATAGGTTAGAAACATGCTCAATTGTTTCATCCGTAATAATTGGCGTATTATCTTCTCCATAGAATACAGGAATCGGAACTCCCCATGTACGTTGTCTAGAAATACACCAATCTTCTCGATCACGAACCATATTGTAAAGTCGTGTCTCTCCCCAGTGTGGATGCCACTCTACTTCTTTAATCTCATCTAAAATATTTTGACGAAAATCTTTAATAGAAGCAAACCACTGAGATGTTGCTCTGAAGATCGTTGGTTTTTTTGTCCGCCAATCATGTGGATATGAGTGTGTAATAAACTTTAATGTTAGTAAAGCATCTACTTCTTTCAATTTCTCCGTAATTGCTTTATTAGCATCATCATAAAACATTCCTTCAAATCCAGGAGCTTCATCTGTAAAATAACCTCGATCATCAACAGGACAAAACGCTTCGACATCATAATTTTGAGATACGTAGAAGTCATCTTCCCCATGACCCGGTGCAGTATGAACACAACCTGTTCCTGCCTCTGTAGTTACATGTGTTCCAAGCATGACAATAATATCTCGATCATAAAATGGGTGTTTAGCAATTACTTTATCCGCCTCGCGCCCCATAAATGTTTTCACACTCTTATAGTTTTCCCATTCTAATTCTTCGGCTATTGCTTCCAGTAAGTCATGAGCAACTACATATTTTTCATTATTTACATGTACAACTTCGTATTCAAGATCAGGATGTAAACTAATTCCTAAACTTGCTGGAATTGTCCATGGCGTTGTCGTCCAAATAATAATTTTTGTTCCTTCTTCTAATAAACCGAGTCCATCTGTCACCTCATACGTTACATAGATAGATGGAGAACGTTTATCTTTATACTCAATTTCTGCTTCAGCAAGAGCAGATTCCGAAGAAGGTGACCAATATACAGGCTTTAATCCTTTATAAATATATCCTTTTTTCGCCATTTCTCCGAATACTTTAATTTGAGCAGCCTCATAATCTTTCGTTAATGTAATATATGGATTATCCCAGTCACCTGTAGCACCTAGTTGTTTCCGTTGTTCACGCTGGCGATCTACTTGGTCAAGTGCATATTCAGCACATTTTTGACGAAACTCTGCTGTGCTCATCTTTTTGCGGTCAATTTTTTTATTTTTAGTTAATGCTGTTTCAATCGGCAATCCATGTGTATCCCAACCCGGAACATATGGCGCGTGAAAACCAGACATTGATTTATACCGTACAATAAAGTCTTTTAAGATTTGGTTTAACGCATGCCCAATATGAAGATCCCCGTTTGCATATGGTGGACCATCATGAAGCACAAATAACGGTCTTCCTTTTGTTCTATCCTGCACTTTTTCATAGACTTTATTATTATCCCATTCTTCTCTACGAATAGGCTCTTTATTTGGCAAATTACCTCGCATAGGAAATTTTGTCTTTGGCATTCGTAGTGTATCTTTATAGTCCATTAAATTAATCCTCCTTAAGAGATCGTTGTCAAAATTTAAGTTCATTTTAAATATAAAAAAATCCTCAAAGCCCCTAAAGGGACGAGGAAACCCGCGGTACCACCCTTATAAATCTTAGAAAACTTGGCATTCGCCAAGCCTTTTACGTTGAATGCCTTAGTTGCACGTATGACGCAAAGGACGTGCTAGTACTGGCGCCCACGACAAATGCTTTTCGGCGGAACCAGTAAGCACACTCCCAGTCCCAGGACGTCGCGCCCTAAGCCAGTGAGCGAGTCAAGAAAGGATTTATACTTTCTTAACTGCTAATAAATTTACATTCACTTAATATTCGTAACGTGAATTTCCGTCCTATTCTACTTATATTTCAAATGGCTACTCCAGAATGATTTTCTAAAAGAATAACTGTATTAGGCTTTCACCATCCCTAATTCGCTTTTACAGTTCGTTTTCTTTTATACTATTTCTTTCATCGTATTTAAATAAGTATGAAATTTTCGTTAACATGTTAAGAGGATGTTCAAAAAGTCCGGTAAAAATGACACTGCGAATTTCTTCTTGATCCTTTTTATCCTCCTTTTTGAGCACGTACTTTTAAGATACTATTTATTATAGCACAATCAAACTGTAATCATACAATTATTCTATTATACTCACGTAAGAAGTAAGGCTATTCTGCAAGGATTTCAGACTCGTCTTCTGCTGTTTCCAAAAACTTTTCCCAATCTTCATTATCCACCATATCAAGCTGTGCTTCGATTAACATTTTAAGTCTAGTGCGAAACACTTTTGCCTGACGTTGTAATTCATCCGTTTCCATGGCAATTTTTCTTGACTTAGTCAATGCTTCATTAATAATGCGATCGGCATTTTTTTCAGCCTCTTTAATAATTAATTTAGCCTCTTTACGTGCATTCGCTTTTACTTCTTCTGCTGTTTCTTGGGCAACGAGGATCGATTTATTTAACGTTTCCTCAATATTCATAAAATGACTGAGCTTCTCATTTAGGTCTTCTACTTCTTGTTCTAAACCTTTCTTATCTCTTATCGTAATTTCATAATCCTTAATAATTTGATCCAAAAATTCATTCACTTCATCTTCATTATATCCACGAAATCCGCGTGTAAACTCTTTATTGTGAATATCTAATGGTGAGAGTACCAAAACAACACCTCCAAAAATATTGCTAAATTTTTAAAAAAAATACTTTGCTTGTCTAGTTTTAGAACTAATACTAAATATGTAGCATAAAAAAACTGTCAATTTCTCTTTTCTATTATAGTACATAATTAGAAATTCAACATCTTTTTTCTATACATTTCAAGTTTTTAATCTTGCAGTTGTTACTCTAATTTTATCTTTTCTCGTTCGTCCATTTATTTCAACGATTTTACTTCTTCCATGGCCACGAACAGAAATTAAATCACCTGCAATAACTTGTACAGATGGATCGTCAATATCTGTATGATTTACTTTAACACGATTTCCTTTTATGTAAGATACTGCATCTTTTCTTGATATTCGATAAATTTCTTTCACCATTATATCGAGTCGTAAAGAGGAAACAGTTTGACTTGCCGTTTTCCACTGATCCAGTTTACGAATCAAGTTAGAAAAATCTTTTTCCTTCAAATCGATACGAGCATTTTTTATTTGTGTCAAATTCATCATGATATAAGAGGATAATTCCGCAGTAACAATAATTTGAAAACGATCATCGGCTACAAAAATATCACCAATTTTTTTTCGATCGATTCCAAGTGACATAAACGCGCCCAAAATATCACGGTGCTCTAAGCGATTAAATTTACTATCGAAAGTTCCTTCTAAAAGTGTAATTTCAAATTGCTTTTCTGTAATCTCTTCATAGTATGGTGCAATGATCCCACGTTGTCGTTCCGTTTCATCCCCACCTCCGAAGAATATATATTTTGTTTCTTCATTGGCAGTACCAATTATGCTACTTACGATTTGTTGTTCTCTCGGATCAAGGAAATCAGACAAATAGGGAGTGTACGTTCTTTCTACTTGCTCTTTCCATGATAATGCTTGGTCAACAAATGGGTGCTCATGTTTTCTAAAATGTTGATAAATATTCAAATCTTCTTACCAACCGATCAT
>NZ_JBPPZG010000197.1:0-7177 GCF_051918545.1 Pseudogracilibacillus amylolyticus (SeqCode)
GTGAATATTCTTTTTCACATATGAAATAAAGTGAAAATAATAGCACATTACTCCAGATAATCAGCTGAATTAATTTGAAATAGATAACCTGGAATAATGTGCTAGTTTACAATAAAACTTGATAAACAAACATCTTCCATATCAAGTATTGGAGAAGTATTTGCAGAAGAACATGTACCCTTAGGCATATCAATTAAAAAAGGGAAGGTGAGTCGTGGCGATCTTAATGAATGGTGGGAATCAAGATCCATCCCTGCGAGTCGAGTTGGCATTGAGCGATTACTTGAAACATTAAATATAACATCAACAAAAAAACTACTTGATAAGTCATATGGATTAAGTTTATCTGATCAATATTGGATTTGCCCTGATAACTCTAATTTAAAATGGGATGACATTAACTTTTTTCATCATACCTTTTCAGAAGATGTAGGAAATCTTCTTTTTGATATGGAATATAAAGAAGAAAATATTAATTTATTGTCACCTGATAATACGTCTGATGGGTGGCTAAAAAAGAAATGGAAAATTATTGATGGTAAACGTGTCTTGATTAAAGGTGGTAGTGGTGCAACGCAACAAGAGCCATATAATGAAGTGTTCGCAAGTAAAATTTGTGAGCGATTAGGTATACAGCACATACCTTATACATTGATGGTTCAAGAAAATTATCCATATAGTATATGTGAAAATTTTATAAATCCTGATACAGAATTAATTAGTGCATGGTATGTTATGCAAACAGAAAAAAAGCAAAATCATGTTTCTGTTTACCAACATTATTTAAACTGTTGTGAGCGATTAGGTATTCCTAACATGGTAGATTTTCTTGATAGAATGATTGTATTGGATTATCTTATAGTAAATGAAGATAGACATCAAAATAATTTTGGAGTCATTAGACATGCTGAAACATTAGAGTTCATTGGCGCTAGTCCTATTTTTGATAGTGGAACTTCTTTATGGCACTCTAAACCATTATCATTAATTGGTGTTAATCAAAAAGTGAATTGTAAACCTTTCAAAAATAATCATGAGGATCAAATAAAATTAGTTCAATCTTTTGATTGGTTTGAACCATCTTCTTTGCGCGATATGGAAAGTGAATTTTATGATATAACAACGGATTCTTTGTTCATTGATGATAATAGAAGGGATCAGATTTGTTTAGCTTTTCGTAATCGAGTAGATATGCTATTAGAGTTTGTAAATAAGCGGTCAAAAGAAAAATACTTCATTGGCTTAGACATCCCAAATGATGTGAAAAAAGATGTAAAGTATAGTGGAGATTCTCAACCGCCAAGAAAGAAGAAATTTCGTGATCTTGAACGGTAATCGAATGCCAATCAAAAAGGAAGATGAGCTTAGAGAGGATTTCATCGAGAAGTTATTGAATGAATAAAACGGACTTATAAACATACCTATGGTAATCTCGCAAATCAACTATTTAACTGTTTTATTTATTTCAGGTCACTATATTTACGTTTTCAGAATAAAAACATTGATAAGTCAACGTTTGAGATCATAGAAAATCATTTTTTGATGGGTGTTTATCAAAACTGCCGAAACTTCGCTTAGATTCAACATAAACACGTTTTACTTCTAGTAAGCGCTTCTTTCTTTTCTTTTTTTGACTTTTTTCGAACGCTTACGCCAATGATAAAACCACTTTTCGTAACACCTAATACTTGGCACATCTTAAAATATTTCCTACCTATATTGAAAATTTTTTAAATTAGCTTTACAATATCTTATATAATAGATAGTATTAACATCAAGAAATAAGTTCACATGGTTTGAGACATATACATGCGACAATCTTGATCAACTTATATCACTTGCTGATATGGTCGACTGATTAGGTAATACACTTGAAATGATTTATCGAGTGTATGCCCATTCGTTCCAAAAAATCTAACAAAAAACAGTCCGTGCCTTTAGTGAAAGCGTATCATTTGGGGTTGAATAATAAATAGTCATCTTTAAACATTGTTATATCAACTGTTTGAAGTGACTCATAGATATTTTTATTACTAGGAGTGCTTGTGAAACAAGCTGAGATCGAAGTGTGACTTCGGGATTCTTATAACCTGATCTAGTTAAAACTAGCGAAGGGAAGTGATGTATTGCTATTTTAGACTTGCTATTAGCAAACCACTTTCCTGTACATATTCAGAAAAGTGGTTTTTTTGGCGGATAGGAAAGTATAAAACTTTCCTACTGCATAAGTGCAACTAAGGCACCCGCCATTAAAGGCTTGGCCAATGCCAAGTTTTCTAAATTATAAGTTAGTTAGGAATTAAAGGAGGTCAAATGAAGGGCTTACATATAATTTCAACTGGAAAACAATCAACTGATGAATTTGTAAAAAAGGTTAAAGCAGTTCATGCAAAGATAGACTTTATTCATATACGTGAGAGGAATTGGACTGCCAAGGATCACATTACTGTTATAAAGAAACTTATTGCGGCTGGAATAGACCCTAAAAAAATTATTATTAATGATCGAGTTGATATTGCCGTAATAGGGCGTGCAGGTGGGGTACAGCTAACGTCTCACAGCCTAGATGTGCGTGATGTTAAAAAGTACTTCCCTTCTTTACAAATAGGTTGTTCTGTCCATAGTGTAGAGGAAGCGTTAGAGAAGGAAGAGCAAGGAGCGGATTATTTAATTTATGGTCATATTTTTGAGACAAATTCAAAAATCGGACTAGCTCCACGTGGACTAAAAGGTTTAAACAAAATTACTAGCCGTGTCAAAATTCCTGTCATCGCGATAGGCGGGATTACACCAAATAATCTCTCTACTGTTTTACAAGAGGGAGCAAGCGGCGTTGCAGTTTTGTCAGGGATATTGCTTGCAGAAAATTGTACAATTGCTGCCGTTAAATATCGGGAGAAATTAGCTGAAATGAGGTGAAATGAATGAAATTACATATCAATGGTTCCGTAGTAGAAATACCTGGAACGATCAAAACGATTTCAGAATTAATTAATCATTTTGATTTTAGTACTCCTGTCATTATTGTCGAGCATAACAATGTTATTTTACAAAATGGGGAACATGAAACCACTAAAATAAATGATGGAGATAAAATTGAATTTGTTCAGTTTGTTGGTGGAGGTTGATTTTGCCAGATGTATATAAAAAATAAATGGAGGGAAAAAAGATGTTAAAAATAGGAGATTACGAGTTTACATCAAGATTATTTCTTGGAACAGGTAAATTTTCAGATTTTGATATACAAAAAGAAGCGGTACTTGCATCAGAGACAGAAGTGTTAACATTTGCAGTAAGAAGGATGAATATTTTTGAGCCTAGTCAACCAAATTTTTTAGAAAAGATAGATTTAGATAAATATAAATTTTTACCAAATACCGCCGGAGCAAAAACTGCGGAAGAAGCGGTTAGAATTGCGAAATTAGCACAAGCTTCGGGGATTTGTCATATGGTAAAGGTTGAAATTATCGGCTGTGATAAAACATTGCTGCCTGATCCTGTTGAAACATTGAAGGCGTCAGAACAACTTTTAAATGAAGGGTTTACCGTTTTAACCTATACATCAGATGATGTTGTACTTGCTAGAAGGTTGGAAGAGTTAGGAGTACACGCTGTGATGCCGGGCGCCTCACCAATTGGTTCTGGGCAAGGGATCATTAATCCATTAAATTTGAGTTTCATTATTGAACAAGCTGCTATTCCCGTTATTGTTGATGCTGGGATAGGTTCCCCGAAAGATGCTGTTTATGCAATGGAGTTAGGGGCGGATGCAGTGCTGTTAAATACAGCTGTTTCCGGGGCAAAAGATCCGGTTAAAATGGCAAAAGCGATGAAGTTAGCAATAGAGGCAGGGAAGCTGGGCCATGAAGCTGGTAGAATTCCGATGAAAAGAACGGCGACAGCAAGCAGCCCTTTAGAAGGGATTAGCTTATAATGATGGACCGTTACTCTAGACAAATTTTGTTTTCTCCTATTGGGGAAGAGGGGCAGCAAAAATTAGCAAAAAAGCATGTGTTAATAGTAGGGATCGGGACACTTGGTACCCAAAGTTCTGAAATGCTAACAAGAGCGGGAATTGGAAAACTAACCATTGTTGACCGTGATTATATCGAATGGAGTAATTTACAAAGACAACAATTGTATACGGAGGAAGACGCAAAAAATCGTACACCAAAAGCAGTGGCTGCAAAAGAAAGGTTGCAGGCGATTAATTCAGAGGTTGAAATAGATGCAAGAATTATGGACGTAACACCGATTGAATTAGAAGAACTCGTAGAAGGCGTAGACTTAATTTTAGATGCAACCGATAATTTTGATATTCGGATGATGGTAAATGATATTTCACAAAAACATCAAATACCGTGGATTTATGGCTCTTGTGTAGGGAGTTATGGAATGAGTTTTACGATCATTCCAAATGAAACACCATGCCTTCATTGTCTAATGGAAACAGTCCCCGTTGGCGGACCGACTTGTGATACTGCAGGTATTATCCACCCAGCCGCAAGTCAAGTTGTTGTGCACCAAACGACGGAAGCGTTAAAAATATTGACCGATAATTATGATGCTTTAAGAAAAAAAATAATTTCTTTTGATGTTTGGACAAATCAAATTGTCCAAATGAATGTTTCATCAATGAAGAAAGTGGATTGTGCCTCTTGTGGTGAGGAAGCTACATACCCATTTTTACAATTTGATGAGCAGACAAAAACTGCTGTTTTATGTGGACGGTCATCTGTGCAAATTAGACCGCCAAAAGTGCAGCAACGTAATTTGAAGCAACTAGCTCAACAGTTGGAAAAAACAGGCGGAAAAGTGGAAGCGAATGCTTTTCTTTTATCTTTTACAATCGACGATGAAAGAATGGTTGTTTTTGAAGACGGAAGAGCACTAGTTCACGGAACGAATGATGTTGAAAAAGCAAAGACATTGTATCATCGTTATTTGAGTTAACTAAGGGATGTGAAATTGTGCAATCCATAGCAGGCGCTCGGAATTTTATTGAATTATATAAACAAATGATTCGCATTCGTTATTTTGAAAAAGAAGTGGAACGGAATATGAAAAAAGGACTGTTTCATGGTACAACACACCTTTGTATTGGGCAAGAAGCTACAGCGGTTGGGGTTTGTTCTATGTTACAAGCAGGCGATAAAATTACAAGTACCCATCGAGGCCATGGACATTCCATTGCCATGGGCGCAGATATAAATAAAATGATGGCAGAAATATTCGGAAAAGAAACTGGCTACTGTAAGGGGAAAGGCGGATCGATGCATATTTCCGATGTGGAGGCTGGTAATTTGGGCTCTAACGGAATTGTCGGTGGCAGTATTCCGATTGCTGTTGGCTCTGCACTAACAGCACAGTTAGAGGGGAAGAATGAGGTAACCGTTTGTTTTTTTGGAGACGGCGCCACAAACGAGGGAAGTTTTCATGAAGCTTTAAATCTTGCATCTATCTGGAAACTGCCGGTTGTTTTTGTTTGTGAAAATAATGAATACGGGATGTCCAGTCCGATTAAAAAAATGACCAATATTAATGATTTGTCGATACGAGCTGAAGCATATGGTTTTCCTGGTGTAACAATCGATGGCAATAATCTTTTAGATGTAATGAAAGAAGCAGAAAAAGCGATGCAACGAGCCAGAAATAGGGAAGGACCGACACTTATTGAAGCGAAAACATATCGATTTAGCGGACACTCAAAAAGCGATAAACAACTTTATCGTTCAGCTGAAGAAGTGAAGGAGCGGAGAAAAAAAGATCCCATTATGCGATTTGAACAGATTCTTATTCAAACTTGTGAAATAGTAGAAAAGGATATGTTAAAAATTAAACAAGACATTCAAAAAGAAGTAGAGGATGCAACTATTTTTGCTTTAGAAAGTAAAGAACCAAGTATGGAAGAGCTTTTTACAGACGTTTATGCATAAAAAGTATGAGCTCATGCTTAAGGGGATGATTGGATGCGTGAGTTAACCTATCTGGAAGCAGTCAGGGAAGCATTAGCACAGATAATGAGACAAGATAAAAAAGTGTTTTTACTAGGTGAGGACATTGGAGAGTATGGGGGAGCTTTTGGAGTTACAAAAGGTCTATTAGAGGAGTTTGGTGAGGAGCGCGTCCGAGATACACCAATTAGTGAACTCGGTATTACTGGTGTTGCAGTTGGGGCAGCATTAACAGGAATGCGACCAGTCGTAGACATTCAGTTCTCAGACTTTTTGACATTAGCACTAGACCAAATTGTCAACCAAGCTGCAAAAATTCGTTATATGTATGGCGGAAGGGGAAGTGTTCCACTCGTTGTCCGTACACCAAGTGGTTCTGGAACGGGTGCTGCAGCTCAACATTCCCAAAGCTTAGAAGCATGGCTGACACATATACCCGGGCTTAAAGTGATCCAGCCATCTTCAGCTTACGATGCGAAAGGGTTACTTATCTCGGCAATAGAGGATCCTAATCCGGTCATTTTTTATGAACATAAATTATTGTATAAAAAGAAAGCCGAAGTTCCGATTTCACCGTACACGATTCCCCTTGGAAAAGCAGATATAAAAAAGAGTGGAGATGACTTGACGATCGTAGCTACCGGAATCATGGTTGAACGATCTTTGGAAGCGGCACAAATTTTAGAAAAAGAGCAAGTATCAGTCGAAATAATTGATCCACGGACATTAGTGCCTTTAGATGAACAGTCTATATTAGATTCCGTTGCTAAAACCGGACGTTTACTAGTCGTTCATGAAGCGGTAAAAAGAAGTGGATATGGAGCGGAGATTGCGAGTATCGTTGCAGAAAAAGGTTTTTCTTATTTAAAGGCACCAATTAAACGATTAGGGGGTCATCCCGTTCCGATTCCTAATAATAAAACTTTAGAAAGTGCCGCTGTTCCGCAAGTGAAAGATATTATTTTTGAAATAAAAGAACTAATAAAAGAGGCTGAGACATAAAAATCGAATGGCTACTATGTATGTTTTTAGAATGATACTATTTCTACTGTTTTATCTTAATACATATTTGAAGGAAACTGTGCAGCAGTGAAAATTTAACTTCCTACGAAAATGTAGACGAGTTACAAAGTAAAATACCGCTGCGGAAATACATTCCGCTTTCCGCAGGCGGCTGATGAGCCTTCCTTGTGCTACGCACTGCGTTGTCTCACCTAGGCCTT
>NZ_JBPPZG010000198.1:0-7153 GCF_051918545.1 Pseudogracilibacillus amylolyticus (SeqCode)
AACACTTCGTATGTTACCCCCAATGTTGCTGTGAAAAGTAAAGTGAAAATACCTGTTCCGAAGAATGCGAATAACGGCAGTTTTTGTCCTTTGTGATTTTTACGCCAATTTGCAACGTTGATAAACATACCAAATGCTGCTGTCCAAATTCCTAGTACAATCAATACGAGACCAATGTAGAACCAAGGTGATGCTGCCATTGGTGGGTAAAATGTATAAAGTACAGAAGCTTCGCCAATGATTACTTGAGATGCAGTTAGTACAGTACCAGCAACCATTAAACCAAACGCGACCCAACCCATTTTTCTTACTTTAGGTAATAAACCGCCAAGCACATGTGAAACACCTGCATATACATAACCTACTAAAAATGTTCCTGTAAATACGAGTATGAGCAAAATTCCGTGTGTTGTTAATGTTTGATAATAATCAAACCAAGCCGGCATTGTTAAAAGTCCTGCACGTTCTAAACCTTGTAAAAGTCCTAAAACTGCCCCTACGAATAATGCAATAAATGAAACTGTAAAAAATGTCAGTGTTAATTTTGCGTCTTTCGGATTCGTCTGTGCAAATTGTTTAACTTTCTTACCTGTTTTTTGTGTAAACGTCTCTTGTAAAGCAGTTTCCATTTTATTTTCCTCCCTTCCTTATTTCACCGTAATCGTAGTGCTCATTAATTGGTGTCCAACTCCACAATATTCATTACATAAAATTAAATATTCGCCAGGCTCGTTGAAGGTCTGTGAAATTTTTTGAATATGTCCTGGTAGAATCATTGCGTTGACGTTTGTGTCGACAATTTGCATTCCGTGAACAACGTCTTTTGATGTCATGATAAAGTTCACGGTGGAGCCAACCGGTACTTCGATGTCTCCGGGATTGAAGTTAAATGCTTCTAATGTCATTACTACGTCAAATTCGTTTTCCCCAGTTTCAAAAATTCCCGGGTTATCAAAAGGCTCCGTTTGATCGACTTTCTGTGGATCGATCGTTTCCTTATGACTTGGTGGACCCATTCCTAAAGCAAAAGCTTGATAACCAGTTATCACCATTGAACCGATAATAATGATGACCGCAAAAATCAGCCATATTTCTTCTGTACGATGTAATTTCATTTGATTTACCTCCTCATAATCTTGTCATATAAAAGTAAAAGAGAACTACGATGAAAAATAGAATTCCGCCTCCAACAAAAACAATGGAAGAAAATAGTGCTCCTTTTAATGAGTTGTGGTCTTCATTATGCATTTCCTGTTTTTTAACTTCAGTTGCCATGAATACCCCTCCTAAAGTTTTTATCTTTAATTTTGATTCATTTATAGTATAGAACTTCGAGTATGTTAAAAAAGTGAGATAAATCACACTTTGCTATAATTGTTTTATAATTTTCCTCAAGAAGAAATTCATCTTAAAACCTTTCCATAATCCTTATGTAGCAAGGTTTTATGTTAATTAAACGTAAAAAAAAGAATGTATTCATTGTAAAAATGAATACATTCTAATGGATAATCGTTCTCATTTGTGACAGATTTAAGGCACTTCTACAGTTTTATTACCAAGTCTTTTGCAAAAAAGTATAAATATGTTCCTTTTACCGGCTGACGTAAAATATCTTCTAGCGCTTTTTTATATAAATTCACTTGGACATAATAACGATCTTTCAAAGTTTCTAAAACTTCTTCTGTTACCTCTCCGCTTATTGCATCCGTTTTATAATCCAAAATAATAATTCCATCGGTTGTATGGACAATACAGTCAACTACTCCTTGAATCAACACTTTTTCATTTAAATTACCTTGCCAGTCATTATAAACCTCACCAGCGTCCAATGTATACGTAAATGGTACTTCCCGCTCTATCTTTTCGCTTGTTATGATTAGTTGAGCAATATCGTTTGCGAAAAAGTTTTTAATTGCCTCAACATCAATTGCCTCTGCTTCTTGTTCCGTTAATTTTTCTTCTTCAACTAATTGATAGCTAAATTCTCTTATTTCATCTGGGGAATATTGTTTTGTCAACGGTATGTGTTGCATAACGGTATGCATAGCTGTCCCAATTTCTGCTGGTGTAAGCTCTTTTTCCTCTTGCATAAATAACGGCCTAGTTGTTAAAGGTTGTCTAAATGGTGTTAATAAACGTTTGTCACTGTAGTCATCTGTTACTTCTTGACGTCTTTTTATTTCCGTTACACTTTGTTTTGCGCGAGTTTCCGCTGCTTCTTGATATGGATATTGAAAGGATAGTTTTTGATCGACTTCTCTTAGCAATTTTTCATTCGTATACGGAACCTTATTCCAATTAACAATCGTTGATTTTAACTCCTCTTTTGTAATTTGTTCCTTTTCATTGATATTGAGTAACTCTTCTGCAGGTAAAACCTCAATATGCCATTTCGAAGGATGTTCGCGAATAGCAGTTGGAATATCGACGAACTGTTCGTCATCACGCAGTTGCTTGCCATTTTCATGGCGAACGAGCGCAGGTCCGATTAAATCTAAATACGTTTTTGCTTTTTTTCTTTGCTGATTTGGCAAAATCCAAGCTGGATGCTCGGTGATTTCCCGCCATTTTTCTTGCACCTTTTCAAATGAAGGGAGATTTCCAATCATAACGAGCTTTTCCTTAGCTCTTGTCATCGCTACATAAAGAACACGCATTTCCTCTGCTTGTGACTTACGTAAAAAAGCTTCTTTCAGTGATTGATAATAGAGTGTCGGATACGTAATCCGCTTTACGGGATCGATGAACTTTGTAGCAAAGCCGCGATCTTTATCCAGAATATATTTTTTACGTATGTCTTGTTGGTTAAATTCTTTATTTATTTGTCCAATGATGACAACCGGAAATTCGAGACCTTTACTACCATGAATTGTCATCATTCGAACAACGTCTTCTTGTTCACTTAATGCTCGCGCTTCTCCTAAGTCCTTATCTTGTTCTTCCATTCGTTCAATAAGCCGTAAGAAGCGGAACAATCCTCGAAATGATGTTGATTCATAGCTTCGTGCTCGGTCATAGAGCGCACGTAAATTAGCTTGTCTCTGCCTGCCTCCAGGAATACCACCAACAAAATCGTAATAGCCGGTTTCCCTATATATTTGCCAAATTAATTCAGACAAATCTCCTTCTTTCGCAATTTCTCTAAAGGATTTTAATTGCTCTAAAAATTTCTTTACAATTTGACTTGCTTCTTGATTTCGAGTTGCATAACTTCTTACTGCTTGATAAAAAGGTTCGCGTCGATTCATTAATCTTATTTGCGCTAACTGTTCTTCGTTTAAGCCAACAATCGGTGATCTAAGAACCGAAGCGAGCGGAATATCTTGAAACGGATTATCAATTACTTTTAACATATTAATCATTACTTGGATTTCAATCGCTTCAAAATAGCCTTTATCAAGCTCGGCGTAAACAGGAATTCCTTGTTTTTTAAACTCTTCTGTTATCGTTGGCGCTTCTTTTAACGACCTAAGTAAAATGACAATATCTCGATATTGAAGATTGCGTTGTTTATTTGTTGCTTTATCAATTACTTGGACGGGTGCTTTTTCTTTTTTACCGATCCACTCTTTTATTTTTTCTGCATACAACCTTGCTTCTAGTTGAATCGCTTCTAATTCTTCAACCGTCTCCGATTCTTCATCTGAATTTCTAGTTTTTTCTGTGTCTCGATCAATGATAATCAGTTCCGTTTCCGGATTTTTCAGTTCAAAATCTTCATAAGAATAATTTCCATAGATAAGCTCCGCACGTTCATCATAATCAATTTCTCCGACTGTTTCATCTAGAATTTGTTTAAAAATGAAGTTAGTAGCGTTTAACACTTCTTCTCTGCTTCGGAAGTTTTTAGCCAAATCAATTCTTCTACCTGTTGATTCGTCTTTAGCAAACCGTTTATATTTATCCAAAAACAGTTGTGGCTCTGCATGACGAAAACGGTAAATACTCTGCTTTACGTCGCCAACCATAAACATATTGCCATTTTCTCGATCGCTCACAACGGATAGAATCGTTTCTTGAACATTATTAATATCTTGGTATTCGTCTACCAAAATTTCTTTAAACTGATTTTTATAGTAGTGAGCGATGTCAGAAGGGATAATATTGTCTTTTGTCGATGCTGGATCAATTAATATTTCGAGCGCAAAATGTTCCAAGTCACTAAAATCTAAAATAGCCCGCTCTCTTTTCACTTCAGAAAACCGTTTTTTAAATTCACTTACAAGTTCCGTTATTTTTTTAATTGCTGGATATAAAATTCGCATATCTTCTATATGAGCAGCTAAGTTTCGAGCGAAAAAGTCTTTTTTCATCTTATCGAACGGTTTGCGGAATCGTTCTCTTAACTGTTTCACTTTTTCCTTTTTGTCTTCTGAACAGTCAACACTTTTTCTCGATAAACTTTTAAAGGTTACAGAATTAATATACTGTGCGAGTTCATCCCAACTTGTTAACGACATTGCTTGATTAATTATCGCCATATCTGCTTCCAATGCCTCAAGATAATGATATGGCCCATCGCTTTCTCCAGCTACCGCCATTGCACGATCAATATCTTGTTTCCAAGCGAAAAACTGTTCCATCACTTCTTCTTTTAACATCGTAAGCCAAGGGAGATCTTCTTCTGCACAATCATTAGGTAAATTATAAATTTCTGCCACTTCTTGTAACCATTCTTCCGGCCAAGGATGCTGGTCAGCAAAATTATAAATTCGTAAAATAACTTCCTCTAGTTCCACATCACTTCGGTCATTTGAAAACATATCAACTACTGTAAAAAAGACTTCCTGTTCTTCCCCTTCTTGACCATATGCATCTTCAAACATTTCCTCCATTACCTCTTGTTTGATTAGATCAAGTTCCATCGTATCTGCAATCCGAAATGCTGGATCAAGGTCCAATAAATATGCATACTGCCTCACAACTGATGTACAAAACGAGTGCAATGTGGAAATTGAAGCTCTTTGCAATAGTGATAATTGCTTTTTCAAATGATAGGATGTCGGATCTTTTGTTATTGCTTCTTCTAATGCTTTACCAATTCTACTACGCATTTCTTCCGCTGCGGCATTCGTGAAAGTAGCTACTAAAATTTCATCAATATTTAGTGGATCCTCTTGATTTGTAAGCTTTTTAATGATCCGTTCCACAAGCACCGCTGTTTTACCAGAGCCTGCTGCTGCTGCAACTAAAATATCTGAGCCGCTTCTATCAATTGCTTCTTGCTGTTCTTTCGTCCAAGTAACCAAAATTATATCCCTCCTTTTTCCGTCGTTTTTTCTTCCAATCTCTTTAAAATATCTTCTTCTTTAAGTAACGGTAACTTCCTGAAACTATTCTCTTTTAATGTTGGATCAAATTGACAAACGGACTTAAAACTACAAAAGCGGCAGGCATTTCCTTCTTTATTTTCATATGGATTTAACTCAATTTTCCCTGATGTTATTTCGATTCCAGCTTGCCTAATTAGTTGATGAATATGATTTCGTAATAAGTCGAATGTTTCTTCATCAGCAACTTTGGAATGTTTACGAAAACTTCCATTTTTATTAATACCAAACGGCGCGATATCGCTCCACCCCGACTCAAGAGAAGTATCCATCAATTGAACAACATCTTTTTCGGATGAAATAAGTCCATCCATCTTATATTCTTTTAATATTTTCTTGGCAAGTGCGTGCTCATTGATATTTTCATTCTCATTAATCATTGGATTGTGCACATGGAAATATAATATTCCCGCCGGAGAAGCTTTCATGCCAAGCCAAGCTTCGGACTGTGATAACACGACGTCCAAATAAGTTAACATTTGTAAAGCCAGTCCATAATAAACATCTACTAAACTTAATCCTCTGGAACTTGATTTATAATCTATAATTCTTAAATATAGCTGATCATGTTGGAGCGACTTATCGACACGGTCAATTCGCCCTCTTAAAACAAGTTCATATCCATTTGGAAGGGAAATTGTCACCGGATCAAGTCCTGAATCAAATCCAAAATCAAGCTCAATTCCAACTGGTGAAAAACCGCTCATCCTTGCTTGTTCACTTAATATGAACGTTGCTTTTGCTATAACATCACGAAGTTTACGTTTAATATATTTATACCGGTTGGTACTTGATAAAATATGGTGTTGAAGAGCCGGAGCCAAATGGGAGATCGATTTCTTCGCATATTGTTCAGAGTCTTCTTTTGTTAGGTCGGCAAAACTTCCCTTTTCCGTTTGCACCCATTCTGTAATAGTTTTTAAAGCTTCGTGAAAAAGTTGACCAATGTCTGGTGCGTCTAACTTATATGTACGACGTTCTTCAAGATTCAAACTGTACTGTAAAAAGTGACGATATGAACATTGGTTTAACAACTCTAAACGTGAAACACTTGTCTTCACTTGTTTCGGATATAACTCCTTAACAGTATCAGCAGCTAAAGATACAGCCTTATTTTCATAGAATAAACTTTGCAGTACATGATAAGTTGTACTATATTTTTCCTCTTTTTGTACATACCAGTCGAGTACATTCCACCAAATATCCTCTACATGGTAGCCTCTAATATAACGAGATAATTGTACGGTTAGGGCTGCTCTTGTTTTTACAGGTGTTGTTATAAATCTTGCAGCGTCTTCTAACTCATCCGGGTCTGTTAATAAATTAGGTGTCTTTAATATTGGGTAAAATTCCTGCAGGCGACCTATCATTGGAGATGGAGTTTTCATATTCCCTTCATTGTCACTTAACACATAACTTACCCATAAAAAATCTGTTGCCAAGGTAAATGCTAAATACATATAAAAGGAATCATCCAATAATACCCGTCTAGAACTGGCTGCCAGTTCAACACCAAATTGTTGTAAAAACTCTCGCTCCTTTTCATTGATCATGCCATCGATTGCAGGCTTCATTGGCCAAGTACCTTCATTTACGCCTAATAGAAAAGCACATTTCTTACTTGAAATCCGTGATTGATCAATTGTTCCAACAATGACATGATCCATACTTGGCGGTACATGAGAAAACTGCAATGCTTCAAGTCCTGCTTCAAATGTTTTACGGAACATTGAAAACGATAATTCTTCTTCACCGATCATTTCAACCGCTTCATCAAGAAGCTGAATAAATGCATTCCATACTTGATCTTCTTCACGTGCGCT
>NZ_JBPPZG010000199.1:0-7106 GCF_051918545.1 Pseudogracilibacillus amylolyticus (SeqCode)
AATGAAAAAGTATTTGCATGTGGAGATGTTATTTTTGGAAAAGGACAGGGGGAAGCAATGGTCGTTTCAGCTGCCCAACAAGGTAAAGAAGTAGCCTATGCAGTCCATAAAATGTTGTTCAAAAATATTTCAGAAACAGCATAGTCAAGGTTACGTAGGAGTGTAGCCTTTTATTGGGTTTAACGACGATATATAGAGGAGGTAAAAAGATGGCAGATTTACGTATAAATATAGCGGGAATTGAATCACCTAATCCATTTTGGTTAGCTTCTGCTCCTCCAACGAATTCAGGTTATCAAGTTCAACGTGCATTTGAAGCAGGATGGGGTGGGGCTGTTTGGAAAACACTAGGGGATCCGATTCTTAATGTAACATCGCGATTTGCCGCAGTTAGTTTTAATGGGCAAAAAGTGGCAGGATTTAATAATATCGAGCTTATAACCGATCGACCGCTAGAAGATAACCTAAAGGAAATCTATGAAACTAAAAAGCTTTTCCCAGATCATACAATCATTGCATCTTTAATGGTCGAACCGCAGCAGGAAAAGTGGCATGAGATTGTAAAGAAAGTTGAGGATGTCGGAGTAGATGGCTTAGAACTTAACTTTGGCTGCCCACACGGAATGGCTGAAAGAGGCATGGGTTCAGCGTCAGGTCAGGTGCCCGAATTAGTGGAAAAACAGACATACTGGACAAAAGAGGCTGCAAAAACACCTGTAATTGTAAAGCTAACCCCAAATATAACAGATATTACGTATACAGCTGAAGCGGCTGTAAATGGCGGGGCCGATGCTATTAGTATGATCAATACGATAAATAGCTTGGCAGGTGTTGATCTTGATACATGGAACACAATCCCACATGTCGGTGGAAAAGGAGCGCACGGAGGCTACTGTGGACCTGCAGTAAAACCAATTGCGCTGAATATGGTTAGTGAATGTGCCAGACATCCACAAATTAATGTTCCGATCTCAGGGATTGGCGGGATCTCTAATTGGCAAGATGCGGTTGAATTTATGTTGATGGGTTCATCTTGTGTACAAGTCGCTACAGCAGCTATGCATCATGGGTTTAGAATTGTAGAAGATATGATTGAAGGGTTAGATAATTATTTAGATGAAAAAGGAATATCTTCAGTGATGGACATAGTTGGAAAATCTGTTCCTAAATATGCCGATTGGGGAGACCTAGATCTTAACTATGAAATCGTTGCAAGAATTAACAATGATGTCTGTATTAATTGTAATAAATGTTATATTGCTTGTGAAGATACGGCCCATCAATGTATTGATATGTTAAAAGATGAAAATGGAAACGACATTTTAAGAGTAAGGGAAGAAGATTGTGTCGGATGTAATTTATGTTCCATTGTATGTCCAGTTGATGGTGCAATTGACATGATAGAAATACCAAGTGAACTTCCTGTAATGACATGGAATGATCGCCAAGCTGCTCTAGGCGCTGTAGGTTGTGAAGTTGATGTTGTAGATAAACTTTCTAAGGGGTGATTATATGAGGAAAGTAATAAAAAATGGAACAATAGTCACGGCGGCAGATACATTTATAGCAGATATTTTGATTGAAAATGGCGTCGTTAGTCAAATTGGAAAAAATCTATCAATCAGTGATGCTGAAGTAATTGATGCAGAGGGACACTATGTTTTTCCGGGTGGAGTAGACCCTCACACCCATCTTGAAATGCCATTTGGTGGTACAGTGACAAAAGACGACTTTGAAACGGGGACAATTGCGGCAGCTTTTGGTGGAACGACAACCGTCATTGACTTTTGCTTAACAAATAAGGGGGAACCTTTAAAAGACGCAATTAACACATGGCACGGGAAATCAAATGGGAAGGCGGTTATTGATTACGGCTTTCACTTGATGATTGGTGAAGTAAATGAAGCTGTTTTGGCAGAGCTTCCATCTGTTATTGAAAATGAAGGAATTACTTCTTTTAAAGTTTTTATGGCCTATAAAAATGTTCTTCAAGCAGATGACGAGACACTTTTTCAAACATTAGTAGCTGCAAAAGATCTTGGTGCACTTGTGATGGTTCATGCTGAAAATGGAGATGTCATCGATTATTTAGTAAAAAAAGCATTAAAAGAAGGAAACACCGATCCGATTTATCATGCACTAACAAGACCGTCGGCGATTGAAGGAGAGGCGACAGAAAGAGCGGCGATATTTACAGGGCTAGCCGAATCACAAATTTATATTGTACATGTAACATGTGAGGAGGCTGCCAGAAAAATTGCCGAGGCAAGGGAGAAAGGAATTGATATATGGGGGGAAACATGTCAACAGTATTTAGTACTTGACCAAACGTATTTAGAAAGAGAAAACTTCGAAGGGGCTAAATATGTTTGGTCACCACCCTTACGTGAAAAATGGCACCAAGACGTACTGTGGCAGGCATTAAAGAATGGTCAACTTCATACGGTTGGATCAGATCAATGTTCATTTGATTTTATAGGACAGAAAGATTTAGGTAAAGATGATTTCTCCAAAATTCCAAATGGAGGACCAAATATTGAAGATCGTATAAGTATTATGTTCTCAGAAGGTGTTAAAAAAGGAAAAATCACATTAAATCAATTTGTTGATATAACGTCGACAAGAGCAGCTAAATTATTTGGATTATATCCGAAAAAAGGCACCATTGCCGTTGGGGCGGATGCGGATATTGTTATTTTCGATCCAAACATGGAAAGAATCATTTCAGCTGAAACGCACCATATGGCAGTCGATTATAGCGCTTATGAAGGAATGAAAGTAACCGGAGAACCTGTATCCGTTTTGTCACGTGGAGAATTTGTTGTAAGAGATAAGAAGTTTGTCGGAAAGATAGGGGTCGGCCAATATTTGAAACGTGCAAAATATGGCGAAAACTATGAATCAGAAAATAAAACGTACACTTTGTGATCCCTTGTCCAAAGATGAATTAGTGGGGAAGACTACTTCTTCCCCTCCTCATTCGGAATGCTACACGCACGTTTTTATGAATAATTCTCTGAATATTTAAATACTTTACATTGAAAAGGGGTGAGGATTATATAAAGTCATGGGATTTACTACCGAATTCTCCTGATAAAAAATCTATCTGAGCAAGTTGAGTATTTTAGATTATACGAAGTTTTTCGATCCTAATATAACTTGATTTTTAAAATGTATATGTCAATCCAGATTGTAAAGACGCATTTTTAAGATTATGTTAGAAAACTTGGCTTATCGCCAAGCCTTGGCGAAAGCCTTAGTTGCATTTATGCAGTAAGAAAGTTTTATACTTTCTTATCTGCTAAGAAAAACAAATATCTTTGCTAAATATTCAGAGGATCATAAAAAAGAAGACGAATTTATTTCTTTCGTCAAAAAAATGAGGGAATGGAGAATGGTGATGAAAAATATTGATTATTTAAAATCCCCAGATTTACTGCCGTCGACCCACAGTGAGAGGGTAGTTGGTACATTTGGATTCGGGGTTATGTGGGTAGGTATGGCGATCGTAATTTCGGCGTTTGCTATTGGTGGAGCGGGTATGGCGAACTTATCGCTTTTCTGGGTTCTAGTCGCCTCCATTGTAGGTTGTGTTCTAATTGGACTATTTATGACAATTACTTCAGATGTTGGAATTGAGCATGGCTTATCATTCCCAGTATATATACGAGCACCTTTTGGAACTGTTGGTACGCATATTCCTGCTCTAATAAGGGCTATAACAGCGTCATTATGGTTTGGGATTAACACGTATTTTGGTGCGACAGCGATGAACGCTATATTCAATATACTTTGGGGATTTGACAACTGGTTTCTCTGTTTCATCCTATTTATTGCCGTCCAATTATTGAATACAATACTTGGGATTAAAGCAATTGAACGTTTTGCTAATTTAGCAGCTCCTACTGTTATTATTATCGCCATATGGATGTATGTCGTCTTAGGGCGAGAAGCTGCTGCTGTTGACCGCAATGTATGGACATGGATTGAGGAACCTGTTTCAGCTGGCCTAATGTTTACAGCTTTTATGTTAATTGTTACAGGGACGATGGGATACTGGGCTACACTCGCCAATGATCTAATGAATATATCGCGATATGTAACAGCGCCAAAGCTTGAAAGAAATTGGTGGAAAAGAAATAAAGGTATATGGGTAGGTAGTATCATTGTTATGCCTATCGTTCAAACTTTTGTTGTTGCAATCGGTGCAGTTGCTTATATTGCTGTAGGCGATTATGACCCTGTTGCAGCGATCCAATTACTTTCAACAAGTGGTATTGTTTTAGCGATCTTGTTTCTAATGATTGTATTTGCACAATGGTCCACAAATACACCAGCAAACGTTGTACCTGCTGCAACAGTATTTTCTAATGTAGGTGGTCCAAAAGTGCCGTATTATCTCGGAGTTATTATCGCCGGTGTTATTGCTGTGATATCAAGACCATGGACAATTCTCGATGTGATCATTCCATTCTTAGTCATTAGTGGTGCGATTTTATCCGCAACAGTTGGTATTATCATTGTTGATTATTATATCATCCGTAAGCGCAGACTTAATGTTCCTGATTTATATGAAAGTGATGGTCAATATCGATTTCATAAAGGAATAAACTGGGCTGGAATGATTTCCTTTGTGGTTGGTGGAGGTATTGCATTACTCTTCCAAACGTATTCTTTCTTTGTTGGATGTTTCATCGCAGGGCTCGTCTATTACTTTTTAGCTAAGTATTGGTGGTTCAAAAAATATAAACAAGCGGAACTAGAAGACCCTAGTGATGAGAAGTACTTAGGGATAACGGTTGGACGTGAATGGGAGATTGATCTCGAATTAGAACCTGATGTTGTCTCGGACACACCCGCTGAATCACAAGCATGATCAATGACTTAGAAGAAAAAGAGTAAAAAACATGTTAGAGGGAGTGGTAGCGAAATGAGTGAGTACAAAACATTTTTACAAGAAAGGGATCGAATAGACTTTTTGGTACAAAAGGGGTATAAAATTACGAATGTTACTGAAAATTTAAACGGTTCCTTTGTAGAATTTGAAAACGCTGATGAAAAAGAGACGTTACACATAATAACTCCTGAAGGCAGGAAATACTTTGCAGTTGTTTTGATCAAACAACAAAAAGAAGGTGCTTAATCATACTATTTGAATGATTGAAGGTGTAACTTGTCACTTCAAATCTAAGAGGTTATGTTTTGGTGACCTAAAGTTATCCTTAGATTTTAAGAAGTGGCAAGTTTTGTTGTTATTTAATCTTCGTGGAACTGTGCATTAAATTCGAATAAGAGGTGTTAAAGATATGAATAAAAATTTACTTCTTGTTAAAAAGGAAAGTGTTCAAGATAAACTAGAGAAATTTGCGGACTTTGGACGTACTGAAAATAATGGGGTAACACGTCTAGCGTTATCTGAAGAAGACCGTTTAGCTCGCGATTATTTTTGTGATTACTGCAGAAAGCTAGGCTTAAAAGTTGAAATAGACGATATGGGAAATATATACGGAACTTTAGCAGGAGCCCAAGATAAACCGCCAATTGTAATTGGTTCACATCTCGACTCTGTAAAAAAGGGCGGAAGATTCGATGGAGTTCTAGGGGTTATCACCGGCCTCGAAGTAATTGAAACTTTAATAGAAAATGATATTACCCCGCAAATACCAATTACTGTTGTAAATTTCACCAATGAAGAAGGAGCTAGATTTGAACCATCTATGATGTCTTCAGGTGTACTTGCAGGAAAGTTTGATAAGCAGGATATGATGATGTCTAAAGATGTTGATGGCGTTACATTTAAAGAAGCTCTTGAGTCTATTAATTATGTAGGCTCAATTGAAAATCGCTTAAATGATGCCACTGCATTTTTGGAACTACATATTGAACAAGGCCCTGTTCTAGATCATCATTCTATTTCTATAGGTGTTGTTGAATGTGTAGTTGGCATGGTTTGTTATGAAGTAGAAATAAACGGCGAGTCCAATCATGCCGGTACGACTCCAATGAATATGAGAAGAGATGCACTTTTTGTAGCAAATGACCTGATCACTTCGGCAAGAGAGCAATTGGGCAGGTTAGACGATCAATTAGTATTCACGATGGGGCGAATGGATGTATCACCAAACATTCATACTGTCATACCAAATAAAGTAGTATTTACAATTGAAGCAAGACATAAAGATCCCGGGGTAATAAAACAAGTTGAAGCAATTATTGAAAATTTGGCTAAGTCCCCATCACGGAATATAGCAACTATCGAAATAAAAAAGTTATGGGATAGAGATACAGTATGGTTTGCTCCCCATCTCCGTGATTCAGTAGAGCAAGCAGCCAATGCACTGAATTATTCGAATAAAAAAGTAGTCAGTGGAGCCGGTCATGATGCACAGTTTATTGCCAGTTACATCCCTTCAACGATGATTTTCGTTCCGAGTATAAATGGAAAAAGCCATATGGAAAACGAAATGACCGACATAGATGATTGTGTGAAAGGGATTAATGTCATGCTGAATACGGTATTGAATTTATTGGAGAGTAAATCTTCTTAGAAAAAACACAATTATAATAAAATAGCACCTTTCTTTGCATATGGTAAAGTTATTTACTATTCATTTAAAAGGGCACCTAAAACTAGGTGCTCTTTTACTTAGGAGAAATTGCATACTTCAGATGGTTAAAGCCGTTTATTTCAGTTTTGAATTAAACACAAAAATAGGAGTATTGTAAATTATATAGCCAAGACCATAGTATTAAAATAGACTAACCGATATCCAAATAGCAAAGACCTTTTATTCTTTCAGAACTTTACTCTTTCCAAAATGTAAATGAAGAAATAGAAAAGTGTAACATTATGTCTAATGTATTAAAAATAGTTTGATTATAAAATTTATTCAAGCAATAGAATGAAAAGAACATTATATTTATAAGAGTTTTTCTCAATTTCATAGTTTAATTGTAGTTAATAACCAGAAAGAGGTGAAATCATGAATACAAGGGTCGTACTTACAGGTTTAGTTGTTTTAGGGCTAATCATGATGGAAAGTCCGGTAATTTTATGGGCTAATAAAGTTAACCCTATGGTATTAGGTATGCCATTTTTACTTTTT
>NZ_JBPPZG010000200.1:0-7100 GCF_051918545.1 Pseudogracilibacillus amylolyticus (SeqCode)
CTTGTATCATTACTTGTTTTATTTCCACAAGCAGCTAGACCTAGAACTAAAATAAACGATAAAATCAAAATTAATTTCTTCAAAATAACAGCTCCCTTTTTATTCCTACACTCATTTCTAGATAATGCTTTCCTTTATTAGTCGTTTTAAATTCAAAAAATACCGGTGTTCTTTGTTCCAACCCATGTTGTCTAATAAAATTCATAAGCTCCCAATATTTCACTTGCGACTGTTCGTCAAACTCATCGAATACACGGATCATTATCATCGGTTGGATAGTAAAATAGCTTCTAAAAAACATTTCTTCATTCGATTGGTTCGTGAATTTATTTTCTTCAATTGGTAAGAAAATCTCTGCTACCATTATCTCTTCTGTTGGTTCACTAATCAGCGAATAAAAGATAGAACCAGTCACATGGTATCCTTGCTCATCTAAAATTCGGTGGAAGTCTTGAATAGCTTCATCAATATCTTCAGGTGAAAACTTATAGTACTTCGAAACAACATTTTTATAAGCGATTTTATGATTCTCAAATATCACGATTGATCGCCCCGTTTCTTAACTGGTACATATAAATCAATAATGTATTCACCGTATATTTCTAGTAAAATGCAATAAAATGTATTTTCCAATGAAATATTGTGATGATGAGCATAGTCTTTTACTTTTCTATATGCTGCATGAAAGTCCACCTCTTGATCCGCTTGACGTAAACCTAACGCTTCTTCTATATATAAATTTTCCAAAAAGCCGAAATTCGGATCTTCCTCTAACTTTACCTTCTCGTTAATCGGTAAATAATACGTAAATTGACCGAATTTATCTTCATTTTCTTCTGGTGCAACTGAAAAGAAGATAGGACCATTTTGATAAATATCTTTAATAAGCGTAAAATCTTCCATTAATAGTATTCCTTCTTGCCAGTCTTCTCTTAATTGTCTCGTTTCATAAATTAATAGATTATCAAAATTAAGTGACCGGATTTCAAATTTCATTTACTTCGTTCACCTCACTTGAAAACGGCTTTAAATTTCCTTCTTGATCAAAGTTAAAACTATCGAAACGAGTTTTACAATATAAAATAACTAGTTGTTCGGGTAAGACGAATAACATCGTATAAAATATTGAAATACAAAGAATTGTCATACCTAAAGCCTCTACATCTGCTAATTGAAATGTATTCACAATATATCGAATAATAATTACCATACCTGTGCTACCGACGATAACCGCTGGTAAATAAGACTTTGTTTCAAACCTGCTTCGTAACTTTCCTTTTTGCGATCCGATTCTGTATGCACCTTTTCTCAGCAATATATAAAATCGAATAAAAGTGGCTAAAAAAATTAAGATCCCGAAAGCGATTATTAACAAGGTAATAATCAACAGTGAATAATCCGTCCGAATTATCACCAAGTCAGACCCTATTAAAAACAAGGAACAAACTAAGAAAAATAATCCAAATAGGTTCTGAGAAACTAAAATTGAGATAAAATATTGCACCTTCTGTTGTTTCATATATATGGCTGGAATACTATAAACGATTGAAAACAATATAAGGATTACCGTTATTCCCAAATGCAATATAAAAAACATCTCTTTATATGGATAAACTGTGCGATCCGCAACAATAAAATAAGTAAGTAAAAACAGTAATCCTTGTAGAAATATTGAAAGTACTAATACTCCTCCTAGACTTTTTGGGCTTTGTCTCCCCGACTCAAAAGGTCCTCTTAATACTGCAAAGTCTTCTTCATCTAATTTAGAAAGCTGTTTCAATAGCACTTTTTTGTTCCTCCCTAGCTAAACCAGCCTTTAAGTTTACGGAAACCTCCTTTTATTACATCCATAGCTGATTTTTTCGTTTTACCAACTTTTATGTTTAATACCCAATTTACAATCATTCCTGCAGCAACTCCTGCTGCCGTCCCGACACCAGGTATCGGAATCAATACTGTACCAGCGGCTGTAAGTCCAGCTTGAACTGCTCCACTAACTGCTGTATCAATAACCGTATCTCCTACAGCACGGACGTGTGCCTCTTGACCTTTAAGTCCAGCTGCTTTGGCATCATGGTAGTTACTATAATAACTGAGACCCGCACTTGCTGGCCCTAACACCTTGCCGGCACCTTTAGTAAAACCGGTCATTCCTTTTACGCTGTCTTTTACACCTTTCCCTGACTCTTTTAAAACATATTTTGCTTTTTCTCTGACAGTTTGCGTACTTGGGTGTGGATCAAGCTTAGGGGTATTATAATATCCCTTCTTACTGTAATGAGCATGATCGGTTATGCTTTTCTTCGCCTTATCCAACACATTATCCATTTTCGAAATATAACTAACAAGATCTTTCGTTTCAAGAACATCTTTGTTCGCAGTTCCACTTTTAAAGTCTGAAAAACGAGCTTCACCAGTAGCTACATTTGCCTTTCTCATAATGACTTCTATATGGTGTATTATTTCTTTTGTTGTATTGTCGTGTCCTTTTCCTTTATTTGTGAATGAATTTAAGTTCTTATCTAATTCATCGATAATTTTTGCCGTATCTCTGTAATCATTTATTACCGAAGAAAATGACGGTGTGCTAATACTAACAATGTCAGATATGTCGTCAATGACTCCAGACACTCCTCGTTGGTAGCCACTGAGTTTTTGATATTCTGTATCTAATTCCTGTTTTATTGTCTCTAAGTAATCAGTTTGCACAATAGCTTCTGAACTGGAATCCACTCCCGATTGAAACTTTTCAACATGTTCTTTTAAATGCTCATTCAAACTGATAAAGAGTACTTGAAAGGCATCGGAAAGTGAAAGGTGCAACTCGCCAAAATATTTTTTAGCCGATGATGCTGCGCTACCTGTAAATGACTCCATGGATCGAATTTTGTTAACTCCGTCAATGACAGCATCCAAACTTAACTCCACATCTTGCGAAGACGTATTTACTTTACTTGAAAATGCAGTAACTTCAGCTAAATCTACCTTATGTCCCATTTTCCTTTCCCTCCTTTACGTCCGAAGTGGTTGATACCCATCTCTAATATCATGTCGTTGTACTTGTGACAACTGGGTATCTTTCTCTCTAATTTTCTCACCAACATCTTCAAGAACTTCCAAATCAGCTTGAAACATTGCCTTATACTCAATTAAAAGTTCTAGGGCTCTGATTGTATTCTCTAAATCATCAATAAATGGGGTAATATTTGTCTTTTCAAGTGTTTCACTTGTACTCATTTGTCCGTCAACACTTGTAACAGAATTTCTTAGACTAATAACATTATCTTTAAATAAAGCAATATTTAGGCTAATTTTTTCACTCATTCACTATTCCTCCTCGCTTCAATTTGAGAATTTACATTTGCCAAACTGGAACGGAAATGACTTATAGTAGATTCGACTGATTCCAAATTTGCCTGGCATCTACTAAGTTCTTCTTCGACACGAGTACGAGCATCTTCTGTTTGACTTAAAAAGTTTTTCGTTCCACTTTTTAAAGATTGATGACTGTTATCAAATTTATTCTTTTCTGTTCCGTGCCATCTACCTTCATCAATAGTCAAATCGGTAATTTTCTTGTGGGAGTCTTCAATTACTTCAATGTAATTTTGTAAGGAGTTGGATGCTTTTTCTAACCTCCTTATTTTCCCTTCTAATTCTGTTTTTTTAGCCTCTTGTTCGCTGATCGCAGTTGTTAACGTTCTTCTTTGACCATAATAATCATTGAGCGTAAACCTGCTCATCTCGCTCACTCCCCTCTTTACTTCGGAATTTTAATTTTCACATGGTGATGATCCATTGCGAAATAACATTCATATGCTTCTGGTGATTTTTCATTCGCCATAAACCGTTGTTTGAAAATATCTTGGTCGCCAAGTCGCATACTTAATAACCCGGCTAACGCCTGCCCTCTTACATATTTTGGCACTTGTTCGAAACTTTGCCCGAGATAACTGTATTCACTACAGATGATAAGGTGAATCCCGAGATTTCCAGCATTCATTAACGTGGCTATTTCTTCATCATTGACCATACTATTCGTACAAAAGTCTTTAAAATTAGCAATCATAATTAACCATTTTGGTTCATTCGTTTTATTTTCAATTCGGTACTTTATTTCACTTAAGAGATCATTCTTTAACCCGGAAAATTGTTCGGTTTTCGATATATATGCATTTAGCGATTCGCCTATTTCAGCTAACTTTTGATCAGACGTATCAAGTAACATCGTCCGGTATGATTCTGTTAGAAGCATCATATTTTTCGCCAAAGCTACTCGCATATTTTCTATACGATCTAGTCGATCACCAATCGCAATTAAATGACCAAACTTCTCAAAGTCAAAGGCTAATGGTTCAACTTCTTCAAAATCGAGTCCTAATGGTAACAAGTTTTGTTCAATTAACTGCTTCGTTGCTTTTCTTTCTTTAAATTTAGTAAATTCGATGACTCCATCTGGCATCATCGGGATTTCTTCTGGTCGTTCTCCATCCCAGAAGCTATCCATTTCTTTCGCTTCTTTTTGGATTCCTTCAATGATTTGTAATGTATCTTCTCCTTTTGTTGGAAGGGCAGTTTGAAACATAGTCGGTTCTTCTAACTTAATTAATCCACGGCCTGGGAACTCTTCCACCTCTAATTTCGTACGGCCTACAATCGTACGTGTTTCTAATTGATCGATTAAAAATAGTGAAATTTGTGTTTTAATATTGGATAATAACGGCATTCTGAGAACATTTTGACGACTACCACTAATGACTAGATGGATACCGATACTTGCCCCTTCTCTAGCAATCTGTGTTACTGCTTTTTCAAATGGCTCTACAAAGTCAGCCTCTCTGACAGCGTCATAATTATCAATAGCAATCATCGTATGAGGGACGATATTCCCACTTGCTTTTTCATACATATCCATCGTAGCAACACCAAATTTACTCAATAATTGTTTCCGATGTTTTATTTCACCCTCTAGCCGTCTGACTAATTTACCGATTTTCTCACTTTCATCAATAAGTATCGTATCTGCAACATGTGGTAAATCTTTAAGTGGCAAAAGCCCATTCGTTCCAAAATCAAGCAAGTAGATATGTAGATACTCAGGATTTTGTACACGGGCGACATCCATAATTACAGTTTGGATAAATGTAGATTTACCATAACCAGGGCTAGAAAAGACCGCTAAATGTCCGTCTTTTGTTAAAGGAATTTCTAGCATGCGCTGAGCCTGTTCATCTGGAAAATCGGCCATCCCAATAACGGCTTGTAATTTTTGCTTTTCTCCTTGCCAGTTACTCCGAAAATCTCTTTTACAGATTTCTGTAACAAAGATCTGTTTTTCTAACGGCGGTAACCATGGGCTAGGAAGTTGTTCGATATTTTGCTTTTCTGTATGATCATGAATATATTCAATAACCGCTTCGAGTTCAGTCTTTGTTTTTGAAATCTCTTCTTTTTTATCTAATCCACTTAAGTCTTTGGTTAAAATTTCATATTGCCCTAAATCATTGATCGCATAGACGGTTGTATCGATTAATTCCGGATCATCCTTATCCAATGTATAGTCCGCTCCACTCCAAGCACTCTGGAACAGTTCATAGATTTCATTATTCCCAACTTGCAAATACGCACGACCTGGTAGAGTAATCTGAGCAGCATCCGGTGTTTTTAAGATTTCATTTGAATCACCTTCGTCTTGAACTTTTAATGCGAGTTTAAATTTCGAGTTCGACCATATTTGGTCATCAACAACCCCACTCGGTTTTTGAGTCGCTAAGATGAGGTGGATTCCGAGTGAACGACCAATTCGAGCTGTTGAAACTAATTCTTTCATAAAGTCCGGTTGTTCTGCTTTTAATTCGGCAAATTCATCTGAAATTAAAAATAGATGTGGCATTGGTTCGGAAGCCTCTCCTTGTTTGAAAAGCTTCTGATACTGATTAATATGGTTGACATCATGTTCACCAAACAATCGTTGTCTCTTTTTTAATTCGGCTTTAATGGATGCAAGGGCCCGCATCGATTGTGCACCATCTAAGTTCGTTATTGCTCCAAGAGCGTGCGGCAAATCTTTAAATAAATTTGCCATTCCTCCACCCTTATAGTCAATTAATAAAAAGGCTACTTCATATGGATGGAAGTTTACAGCTAAAGACAAAATATATGACTGGATAATTTCTGATTTACCAGACCCTGTTGTACCTGCAACGAGTCCATGCGGTCCATGGGCTTTTTCATGTAAGTTTAAATAGACGATATCATCTTTTGCTCTTAAGCCAAGTGGTACAGCAAGCGTTTTATACGTCTCATTTACTGCCCAATTCTTACTTAAGTTAAACTCTTCTACACGCTCCACCCCATACATTTCCAAAAACGTAACTGCTTCTGGGATAGAACTTTTTAAACTCTGTAAATGATTTAGTGGTGCAAGCGCACGGGATATTTCTTCTTTTATAAAATTTTTTGGAAAATGATCAGGGACAAACGCTTGGTTTACTAGCTCCCCTTCTTCAAGCAACACATTTCCACTTTTGGCATCCCGAATATCAATGACCGTTTCCACATGCTCAGGAAGAGATTGAAGTACATCCTGAACAAATACAAGGGATACCCCGAGGAGACTTGGATCTTCATTAAAAAATTCCATAATTGTATGATCTAAAATAATTTTTTCATCGGTAATTAATACGACATAATGGGGTGTGAAAAATTGTTTCTCCCTTTGATTTTCTTTTTCTGTAAGAATCAGCTTACGTTCTTTTAAAATTTGATATAAAGAAGTAAGTACTTGGTCACGGGAACGATCATGATAAACAAAGCCACGAACATTTAATTCTTTTAAACGTGCATGCGACAACCAACGTATCCATTCCCATTCTTGTTTTTCCTCTTCTGGGAAAATAACAATGAATTGCAGTTCATGATAACTATGGAAAAAAGCGGTTTGCATTACTAGCAACTGAAGTTGTTCCAATACTAGTGAACGCTGTCCTATATAGCCTACAGGTCCTTTCATTAATGAAGTGGTTACGGGTACTGACTTAATTCCTTTAAACCTAGAATGAAGCTGCCGTGCTTCTTTTACTAGATCATCTTGCTCTTGT
>NZ_JBPPZG010000201.1:0-7060 GCF_051918545.1 Pseudogracilibacillus amylolyticus (SeqCode)
AGCGTAGAACCGTTGACTCCTGCGGGAACAGCACGTGTCTGAAGACTCCGAAGCAGTGGTTTTCTGCTTCGGAGGCTGAAGCCGTGCCCGCGGAAAGCAACGGTTCGTAGCGGAAAACAACCTGAGCGCTACTCTACAGTATCCTTCAACTATGAAATTTAAGGAAGTATTTATGAAAGCAGCCTTAAAAAGTTAAAAGGGGAGTGTTTTACATTGTCAGAGTTTATGGGCGAATTGTTGGGCACAATGGTATTAATTATTTTTGGTGTTGGCGTTGTTGGCGGAGTATTGTTAAAATGGTCAAAAGCAGAAAATGCAGGATGGGTTGTTATTACATTTGGATGGGGGCTCGCCGTAGTAATGGGAGTTTACGTATCGGGAACTGCATCTGACGCACATATAAATCCTGCGGTGACTCTTGGATTTGCTGCAATTGGAGAATTCCCATGGGCAAAAGTACCAATCTACATTGCAGGACAAATGATTGGAGCCATAATTGGAGCCGCAATTGTATTCTTTAACTATTTACCTCACTGGAGAAAAACAAAAGATCAAGCAGCGAAACTGGGCGTGTTCTCAACAGCCCCTGGGACATCAGATGAAGTTAAGAAGCCCTTACAAAACTTAGTAAGTGAAATGATTGGTACATTTGTTTTATTATTCGCACTATTATTTTTAGTCGGTCCCAACAATTTTACGGAAGGACTGGCACCATTAGCAATCGGACTTTTAATTGTCGCAATAGGTATGTCGCTTGGTGGGGCAACTGGATATGCAATAAATCCAGCCCGTGATCTCGGACCGAGAATTGCTCATGCAATTTTGCCGATTCCAGGAAAAGGCGGTTCTGACTGGGGTTATTCCTGGGTACCAGTAGTTGGACCAATTATTGGAGGGATATATGGTGCATTATTTTACCAAGCAGTGTTTGCCGGGCAGCTATCCGTTCTCTTTTGGATTTGTACATTAATCGTTGCACTTATTTTAGCGGCAGCAGCTATGAAAGAATTAAAAGAAGAAGTAAGTACTGAAAAAATTAAAAATATGTAAAGGAGCATGGTATAGATGAGTGAAAAGTATATTTTATCTTTAGATCAGGGAACAACAAGTTCACGAGCAATTTTATTTAATCACCAGGGAGAAATTGTGGAAACAGCACAACAGGAGTTTGAACAGTTTTTTCCCAAGCCGGGATGGGTGGAACACGATGCAAATGAGATTTGGACTTCTATTTTAGCCTGTATTGCTGGCGTGTTAAGAAAAGCTGATGTAGCACCTCAGCAAGTGGCTGGGATCGGGATCACAAACCAAAGAGAAACGACTGTAGTATGGGATAAAAATACGGGGAAACCGATTTATAAAGCAATCGTATGGCAATCACGACAAACAGCAGATATTTGTGAAGAACTAAAAGAACAGGGTCATGAAGAGTTGTTTAGGGAAAAGACAGGACTTTTAATTGATGCGTATTTTTCTGGAACGAAAGTAAAATGGATTTTGGATAATGTAGAAGGAGCTAGGGAAAAAGCAGAAAATGGTGAACTGTTATTTGGGACGATCGATACTTGGCTTGTTTATAAATTATCCGGTGGAAAAGCACATATAACGGATTATTCGAATGCATCGCGTACGTTAATGTTTAATATTTACGATTTAAAATGGGATGAAGAATTGCTTGAGATTTTAACCGTTCCCCAAAATATGTTACCTGACGTGAAGCAGTCTTCTGAAGTATACGCAAAAACGGTCGATTATCATTTCTTTGGACATGAAGTTCCCATTGCTGGAATAGCAGGAGACCAACAAGCTGCACTATTTGGTCAGGCTTGTTTTGAATCAGGTATGGCCAAAAACACATACGGTACAGGTTGTTTTATGTTGATGAACACAGGGGAAAACGGTGTTGCTTCGGAACATGGGTTACTGACAACGCTTGCTTGGGGAGTGGATGGAAAAGTTGAATATGCACTGGAAGGAAGTATCTTTATTGCGGGATCAGCTATTCAGTGGTTACGGGATGGACTAAAAATAATTGAATCCACACCAGAAAGTGAAAACTATGCTAAAAAAGTGGATTCCACAGACGGTGTTTATATGGTACCGGCTTTTGTTGGATTAGGAACACCTTATTGGGACAGTGATGCAAGAGGTGCAGTTTTCGGAATTACAAGAGGAACGGGTAAGGAACATTTTATTAGAGCTACATTAGAGTCGCTTGCCTATCAAACTCGGGATGTGCTTGAGGCGATGATTGCTGATTCTGGAATAGACTTAAAATCGCTTAGAGTTGACGGAGGAGCAGTTAAAAATGACTTTTTAATGCAGTTCCAAAGTGATATGTTAGGGTGTCCGGTAGAACGACCGGTTGTTCAGGAAACAACTGCTTTAGGTGCTGCCTATTTGGCAGGGCTTGCCGTCGGATATTGGGATAGCAAAGAGGAAATAGCAAAACAATGGCAAATTGAGCATACGTTTACACCTGAACTTGCTACTGAGAAACGTGAAGAATTATATAATGGATGGAAAAAAGCAGTAGAAGCAACAAGAGTGTTTAAATAATTAATAGAAGATTAATTTTATTTAATTTTTGATGGAAAAGGTTTGAATATCATCATCAAATTCACTTAAGATGAAGATAGAATGTTAAATGGAGGAAAAAACCGTGAAAAAAATAATTAACGATCCAAACCAAGTCGTTCAAGATATGATTTCGGGTATGATCCAAGCGGCACCAGATCAATTGAAACACGTCGAGGGAACAACGGTTATTACAAGAAAAGATGCTCAAGCCGTAAAAAAGGTCGGATTATTGAGTGGCGGGGGAAGCGGACATGAACCGGCACATGCAGGATATATCGGCAAAGGAATGCTTGATGCGGCTGTTTTAGGAGAAGTTTTTACCTCCCCATCCGTAGACCAAGTTTATGAAGGGATTAAAGCTGTAGATAGTGGAGCAGGAGTATTTCAAATAATTAAGAATTATACAGGCGATGTGCTTAATTTTGAAATGGCGCGGGAACTTGCGGAAGCAGAAGGAATAAAAGTCGCACAAGTTGTCGTTAATGATGATGTAGCGGTTGAAGATAGTTCATTTACAACGGGAAGAAGAGGAATTGCCGGAACGGTTTTCGTGCATAAAATCGCTGGAGCAAAAGCGGATTTAGGGGCTTCACTTGAGGAAGTAAAGAAAGTTGCTGAAAAAACGGTCGCTAATGTGCGTTCTATGGGAATGGCAATCAGTTCGTGTACGATCCCGGCAGCAGGGGAGCCTAGCTTCACATTAGATGAAAGTGAAATGGAAGTTGGGATCGGAATTCATGGAGAGCCTGGAATTGAACGTAAACATATTACAACAGCTGATCAGATTGCAACAGAATTAACCAAGAAAATCCTTGAAGATATGAAGATAATAGAAAACGATGAAGTTGCTGTGATGATTAACGGATTGGGAGCAACGCCACTTATGGAATTATATATCGTGAATAAACAGGTACAAGAAATTTTGCAAGACAAAGGGATCAAGGTTTATCGAACTTTTGTAGGTGAATATATGACAGCACTTGAAATGGGAGGCTGTTCGGTAACGTTATTAAAACTAGATGATGAACTAAAAAAACTATTAGACCATCCGTCAGACGCAGCTAATTTTCTAGTAAAATAACTAGGAGGAAAAAACATGAATTTTGACGTAAATGACGCAAAAGAATGGTTGAAAAAGGCGAATGAAAAAATCGAAGACAACAAACAAGTATTAACTAAATTAGATCAAGTTATCGGAGACGGCGATCATGGAATCAACATGACACGAGGATTTAATGAAGCAGTACAAACCGTAAATGGAAAAGAATATGACAATGTTTCTGATGTCTTTAAAGATATTGCGATGACGATAATGTCAAAAGTTGGCGGTGCAGCGGGTCCGCTTTATGGCACAGCATTTTTAAGATTATCCTTTTCTTTAAAAGGAAAGGATTCTATTGACTACAAAGATCTAGTAAAAGGGTTATCGGATGGACTAACAGGTATAAAACAAAGAGGGCGATCCGAGGTAGGCGAAAAGACTTTAGTAGATGTCTGGGAACCAGTCATAAATGAAATGAGCGAAACTAAAGAAGCACAGCCTGCACAAATTAAGGATACAGCGAAAACTGCAATGGAAAAAACAAAAGAGATTATGGCGACAAAAGGCAGAGCAGCATATTTTAAAGAAAAATCAATCGGCCATGTTGACCCTGGCTCGATGTCTTCATACTACTTGTTTTTAGCTTTAGCAGAAGTGTTGGAAGGAGGGCAATCCTAAATGGAATACGTCGGTATTGTTCTCATTTCCCATAGTGAAAAAATTGCAGAAGGGCTCAAAGAAATTATTCGACAAGTCATTTTGGATGTACCAGTAGAAACAGCAGGAGGCACAGATGATGGTGAAATTGGAACGAGTATCGAAAAAATCAATCGTGCAATTGACCGTGCCTACTCAAGTAAAGGTGTATTGCTTTTTTACGACCTGGGAAGTGCCAAAATGAATGCGGAGCTGGCAATCGAATTGTCTGAGAAAGAAAATATCAAACTAGTTGATGTACCTTTATTAGAAGGGGCTTACGTTGCGGCCGTTGAATCTAGTACGGGGAATGATTTAAAGACGATTATTGAAAATGTAATTAGAGAATTTTAGTTTTATTAATGCAGGTAAGAGAAACATACTCTTATCTGCATTATTTTTTTTATAAGGAGGATTATAAAAAACTCCTACTTACTATTAAATAGGAAAATAGTAATAAAAATTACTATTGTAAATATATATATGAATAGCATCTATTATTTATGGATGTTTGTTTACTATATTTAAGGGGGGAAAATATAAACGAGTGGTCAAATAAAAATAACCACTCTAGACGATCGGATCATATTCTAGAAAATAAGGAGGAAATGAGAAATGTCGAATCGTGGAGTTGTTTATACAGGACCAGGTAACGTACAGGTAAGAGATATTCGTTTTCCGGATTTAGTTTTACGTGAAGGCCCAGGAGTTCCCGAGAGCAATGTCGGTCGTAAATGCGAACATGGAGTAATCTTAAAAGTAATTGCAACAAATATTTGTGGTAGTGACCAGCATATGGTGCGTGGCCGTACGACTGCACCAGAAGGGTTAGTCCTCGGTCATGAAATTACAGGAGAAGTAATCGAAATAGGACGGGATGTAGAGTTTTTAGAAAAAGGGGACATTGTATCTGTACCGTTTAATGTTGCGTGTGGTCGCTGTATTACTTGTAGAAGACAAGATACACATATTTGTTTAAATGTGAACCCAGAACGCCCGGGTGGAGCATACGGTTATGTAGATATGGGTGGTTGGGTTGGCGGACAGTCTGAATATGTCATGGTTCCATATGCAGATTTTAATTTATTAAAATTCCCAGATAAAGATCAAGCGCTGGATAAAATTCTTGATCTAGCAATGTTAGCAGATATTTTCCCAACTGGATATCACGGGGCAGTTAGTGCAGGGGTTGGGGTTGGCTCAACTGTTTACGTTGCAGGAGCGGGATCAGTAGGACTTGCGGCAGCACATGCATCACAGTTGTTAGGCGCCTCTGTAGTCATTGTGGGAGACTTAAAAGAAGAACGTTTAGCGCAAGCGAGAAGCTTTGGATGCGAAACGATTAACTTAATGGAACATGATGATGCTGGTGAACAGATTGAGCAAATCTTAGGGATACCTCAAGTAGATTGTGCGATTGATGCTGTTGGATTCGAAGCATATCAGCATGGTACAGATCATGAAGAATCGCCTGCAGTCGTACTAAATACGATGATGGATGTTGTCCAGGCTGGTGGAAGACTGGGAATTCCAGGACTATATGTTACGGAAGATCCCGGTGCAGTAAACGAAGCAGCAAAAGTAGGCTCTTTAAGCATCAGACTTGGACTAGGTTGGGCAAAAGCACACCATTTTGTCACAGGTCAGAGCCCAACAATGAGATATCATCGTGACTTAATGCATGCTATTTTAAGTGAGCGGGCGAATATCGCTAAAGTAGTTAATGCAACAGTTATTTCGTTAGATGAGGCACCAAATGGATATAAAGACTTTGATAAAGGTGCATCGAAGAAATACGTGATTGACCCGCATGGAATGTTAAAATAATAATATATAATAAAAACCTGATTCCTATAAAGAAATCAGGTTTTTGCTATATTGAATTCATTTTATGCTCTTATTTTGTCGCAAGGATAAAGAATTCAGCGATTGAATGGCTTATTTCAGCCAATTAGTGTGACCGTTCAGCGGATTTAATAATAAATCATCAATTTCAGTAGTTAATTCAGCGAAATCGACGATAATTCAGCGGATACGAAATCCATCATATTAATCGCTCAAGATCTAGTCGTTTATTAATAAAATAAATGACGATAATGGCAAGTGCCATTGTCGAAAATTCACTAACTCCAAGCGTTAGCCAAAGAAACATAAATCCATCTTTTAGACCGACAAATACTTTCAACATATATGCAATGATGAACATATTAAAAGAAAATACCGCAGTATTAATAAACATTAAAGAAATTTTATGTTTAATAAACCGAGCAAATAACAGCGTAATTCCTAGTGAAATGGCAGTATGAAGCACACCAAAAATAAGATCCGCTTTTGTCGGTGATAAAATTAGATTAGATATAAATACCCCGAACACAATTCCGAAAAAATACTTTTTGTTAAAAACGATTAAATGGTTAAAAAGTTCAGATAGCCGGAATTGGATATTTAAAAATCCAAATGGTGCGACAAATGCTGTTACAACAAAATAAAGCGCTGCAATGAGCGCATTAACAATAAGTGTTTTAATCCTCATATTAACTTCTCTCCTTAGTTTTTTATCGTGGGATGGTTTCGAACCACGTCTTACAAACGCTTTTAAGTCAAGCATCGCAAGAATTAATTATAACATATGTGTAGAATAAGTTAAAATTGTTTTTCGACAGAGGTATGTGTCAAGTTATTCTCGGTTGTTCTTTTACATCAATATTTTCAGCACTCTATTTTTGTACGCTTTTAGGCTAC